>WTCF01000005.1 GCA_013138705.1 Deltaproteobacteria bacterium | reverse complement strand
ACCATAAAGCAGGAGTTCAGTAGTTGACAATACAGGAAGATAGTGATCTGCGGCCTGAGATGATAAAGGTATGCAGGCAATTATATAATAAGGGCTTGATTGCCGCTGCAGATGGAAATGTAAGCGTCCGACTTTCCGGAGGGGACATCCTTATAACTCCCAGCGGGGTGCACAAGGGCTTTTTGAATGAGGCGGACCTGGTTGTGGTGGACTCTGAAGGGCATGTCCTTAAGGGGCTGGGTCGTCCCTCTTCAGAGCTGGTCATGCACATGGCAATCTACCGGCAGGACCCGGGGGCCACGGCAGTAGTGCACACCCATCCTCCCTGGACTTTGGCGCTCAGCCTGTCAGGAAATCAACTGTCGCCTCATTTGTTGATTGAGGGCAAGATGTTTCTGGGAGAGGTGACCATAGTGCCTTTTGAAATGCCCGGCACCGAGGCTTTGGCCCGTGCGGTTGTGGATGCATTACATAAAGGACCTGCCCAGATTCTTGCCCATCATGGGGCTGTCACCAGGGGGCCGAGTCTTTGGAAGGCCTTTGAGCTCATGGAATGCCTGGAGCACACTTCCCGCATAACAGCATTGGCAAAGATGCTGGGAGAACCCATGCCCTTGCCGGAAGGAAAAGTATGATAGAAATACGTCAGCTCCAGGTTTTTTTGGCTGTGTGGGAAAATCGCAGCTTCAGCCTGGCAGCCCATGAGGTGCACCTCACCCAGCCGACAGTAAGCGGTCACATTCGGGTCCTGGAAGAGACTTTGGGCGTTCGATTGTTCGATCGAAGCGGGAAAGATATAACGCCAACCAAGGCCGGCGAAGTTCTTTATCCTTTTGCGCGTCAGATATTAAGACTTAATCTCCAGGCTGAACGGGAAATTGTCATGTTTTTAGGGCAGGAAAAAGGCAGCCTGGACCTTGGAGGCAGCAATATCCCGGGGCAGTATATTCTTCCGGGTGTGATTGGTAGATTCAAGGCTGAGCGCCCCAATATCAAGGTGATATTGCGTATATCGGATACGGCCGCAATCGTTGCTGCTGTTGCCAATGGTGAACTGGAACTCGGAATGGTAGGGGCTGTTGTCCAGAAAAAAGGCCTTAGCTTTGAACCCTGCTTTCACGATGACATGGTCCTGATCGTACCACCGGGTCACCGCCTTGCTGATTTTAGGCAGGTGTCTATAGATGATCTTGCGTCCGAGCCATTTGTTTTGAGAGAGAAAGGGTCGGGCACACGTTTGGCCACGGAGCGTGCCCTGCAGGCTTCAGGGAATTTTCAGCTCAGCGACCTTCAAATTGTGGCAGAGATGGGGAGTACTGAAGCAATCCGCCAGGCGGTGAGGGCAGGGCTTGGGTGCTCCATTATTTCCCGGCGTGCCGTGACGGACGATCTGGAGCACGGCTTGTTACATGCTCCTGTGCTGGAAGGAGTTCAACTTAGTCGGCAGTTCTATCTGATATGGCATAATCAGCGGGTTCTTTCACCTCTTGCTCATGCCTTTCGGAGTTTTCTGCTGTCGGAAAACTCTTCTTGAAAAGATTTTGTAATTCTTCACGCCTCTCCAGACGTATGCTACATAACCTCTGCCACTGACACAGTGCGATCTCCAAGCATATTCACATAGCTCCCCAGTTCATTGTCATACCATCCGTAGATAACCGCCTGGGTGATTGCTATTTTCAACATGTCCTGCCCGATTTTCTGTAGAGTCTCTTGTCCCGCGACTTGACTTACCTTTTGTAGATCTATGCTTACTTCTGCTGTGCGGGTATGGGTTTCATTGGCCTCAATAATAGCCCCGGCTTTTGGAAGTCCGATAATGTCACAGGAGACATTTTGTTCTTTAGTATAATGAAGATATCCACGGGAATCACGAGCTGCGGCGTCCCTGTAAATTGTGTTTATTAATTCCTTCCTGATTGATTCGCCGGATGGTTCTTCCTGCAGGTTCACCACCAGAATAATCAATGCCCCTGTTGTAGTTGGAATCCTTACGGATTGAGCAATAAACCCGATCTGTTTCATCTCCGGTATCACAAGTGCGAGGGTATTTGCCGCCCCTGTAGGATTTAGGGGACGGAGTTAGTTTGATAATTTAATTGACGGTGTTCTGAACCTTTTTGTTCCACTTACCAGAGTCGTGCCGGACCATATCCGTACACGGACCATTCGGTTTTTGTGGGCCATATAGACCGGTCATGGCAGGATACTGAAGATGTGACCCCGGCTTTCCTGCCTGCCCGCTCGCCAAGCTTGCAAGGCAGACGGGAATGGAGAAAACATCAGGGGAACGATTTGAGAAGGCTTATATGGATTCTAATTGACAACAAAGGAAGAGGATGATTATATGTAACTATATTATGTAGTCACAAAGGAGATGTCATGATCCAGACCAATGTCAGGGAAGCAAAGGCCAAATTGTCCTCTTATCTTTCGCAGGTCGAACAAGGAGAAGAGGTTATGATTGTGCGAAGGGGTAAACCAGTGGCCATACTGAAATCAGTTGAGCAAACAGCCCACTTACCCAGCATGAAGGCCTTCCGTGAGAAGATACGCGTGAAAGGGCTCTCAGTTTCTGAGACTATTATCAGAATGCGGGAGGAGTCCAGATATTGACAGACATCCACTACATCGACACATCCTACTTGGCACCGTATTACCTGCCCGAAGCAAACAGCGATGTTGTGGAAAGTAAGTTGCTCAGGCTTCCCGTAGGATCTTTGGTAATCAGCCCCCTTGTTCGATCAGAATTCGCTTCGCTTCTATGCAGAAAATTCAGGACCAAGGAAATGGACCCAGCAGATGCCCGACGAACAATGACAGCTCTGGACACCCACCTGGGTGCAGGGGTTCTGCGTATGGTATCAGTAGGCTCCAGCGATTTTGAACGGGCAACAGAATGGATTATGGCCATGAAGCACCCCTTGAGAGCCCCTGATGCCCTACACCTTGCTATTGCAACCCGAGAGGATGCCTTTTTTTGGACCTTGGACAAAGCCCTTGCCCGTGCCGCTAAGTGGGTTGGTCTTAAGACACGCAAATGAAGTAAGGATTTGGGGGACGAACATCCAACTCGTAGACTCGTTTCATCTCTCCCAAATTTTTACTTTCCAATTTCAAGTTTCAAGCCGTGAACGGCTACGAATACCTTTAACGTGACAGGCGCTGCTTCTAAATCGAGAATTACATAACCTCTGCCACTGACACAGTGCGATCTCCAAGCATATTCACATAGCTCCCCAGTTCGTTGTCATACCATCCGTAGATCACCGCCTGGGTGATTGGTATTTTCAACATGTCCTGCCCGTTTTTCTGTAGGGTCTCTTGTCCTGCAATTTGACACACCTTTTGTAGATCTATGCTTACTTCTGCTGTACGGGTATGGGTTTCATTGGCTTCAATAATAGCCGCGGCTTTTGGAAGTCCGATAATATCACCGGAGACATTCTGTTCTTCAGTATAATGAAGATATCCGCGGGAATCACGATCTGCAGCATCCCTGTAAATTGTGTTTATTAACTCCTTCCGGATCGATTCGCCGGATGGTTCTTCCTGCAGGTTCACCACAAGAATAATCAATGACCCTGTCGTAGTTGGAATCCGCACGGATTGAGCAATAAACCCGATCTGTTTCATCTCCGGTATCACAAGTGCGAGGGTGTTTGCCGCCCCTGTGGAGGTCAATATGATGTTATTCAGGACGCTCCGATTCTTTCGCAGATCTATTGCCCCTGATTTTGGAAGCCGGTCCAGGACTTGTTGAGAGCCTGTGACTGCGTGGACAGTAGCCATTGAAGCGGTCAGGATTTTTTTAGAGCCAAAAGAGTCCAGAAGTGGTTTCATCATGTGTGCCAGGCAGGTGGTCGTACATGAAGCATTGGAAACAATCCTGTGCACTCGCGGGTCATAATCATTTTCATTAATGCCCATAACGGTCGTAACAGCGTCATCAGGCATGGGCTTGGTCTTATCTTTTATTTTAAAAGGGGCTGAGACAATAACCTTTTTTGCCCCGCTCTCAAGGTGGCCTCTCACAGAACCCCTTGGGCCATCAGGGGAGAGAGTAGGATCAGTGAATTGCCCTGTAGTATCTACCACGAGCCTGACACTATGTTCCCGCCAGCCAATGTCTTTCGGATTTCTGGAATGCCGCAATATCTTGATCTTTACGCCATCTACGGTCATGGATCCCGCATTTTCGTCTATATCCTGGATTACTTTCTTTCCCTTGTACCCATAAAGGTAACTACCAAGGGATCCGTAAGTAGAATCTCTCTCCAGGTAATGTGCGACATCCCTTAGCGAGGTACCAACATCTCGTCCCAAGTTGATCACTATTTCATTAAAATACTTCCGCGCAACATGGTGCCACAGCGTGAGTTTCCCAATTCTTCCAAGGCCGTTGATGCCGAGTTTTAGGCTGTTATTCCCCTCATTTTTTGAGATATTTTCCATCTTAGTCCCTTTCCATTTTTTTGATCTTTATTTGACCTGAGTAGATAGATCCCTCCAGGCCATCAATGCTTATCCAGTCTCCTGTTTTCAGCTTTTTCCCATCCAATGAGCAGGTCCTTTGCTTCTCCATGCAAACAAGGTCTGCACATCCCACAACACAGGTCTTTCCCAGCCTGTGGGCCACAATTGCAGCATGTGAGGTAGAGCCTCCCCGGGCTGTAAGCAGGCCGTCAGCCTCATAGACTTCCTTGATGTCATCAGGAACAGTATCGTTTCTGATAAGAATCAGGGATATCTCTGGTTCTGCCTTTCGCCAGTGTTTGATCTCTTCCAGGCTGAACACGATTCTTCCGGTCATGGCACCTCCGCTTACCGCTATTCCGTGCCCAAGGAAATCGGCAGGCTGCCTCTCTGCTACATCGAAGGAGTAGACCTTTTTTCTCTCCCTTATGACCATATTACGGGTCTGCAGAGAATATAGGTCTTTTGTCTCAGGACTTTCAAACGTAAATTCGATCTCCTGGGCGCTCCATTTTCTTTTATAAACAAGCTCCTTTGCCCATTCCCTCGCGGCATAATAGATCTCCGGGAACAAGGCTTCAAGTGTTGCATCACTTTGCCTGTTCTCGATCTCTGCCTGTTTTTTTGAAATGGGAAGTGTCCTTACCAGGCCTGAAACCACGTCCTCGCCTTGATTTCCAAGGGTAAAATCGCCCCATAACCCAAGCGTATCTCCAGACCACCTGGGACTGTGAGTAAAAAAGACCCCTGCACCGGACATGCGGGATAGATTGCCAAAGACCATGGCTTGAACCGTTACAGCCGTTCCCCAGTCATCGGAGATACCCATGATCTTACGGTATGTTTCAGCCTTGGGTGCGTGCCAGGAATCAAAGACCTTCCTGATAGCCACAAGAAGCTGCTCAAAAGGAGACTCCTCGATCTTTATACCATTGTCTAGAATCAACGATTTGTAAGTCAAGGCAATGTCCTTCATCTGTAATCCGGAAAAATGCATTTTGTAAGGTTTGCTTAAACGTTTTTTAAAACCATCGATGATATCATCGAACTTATCTCTTTTCAGGCCAAAGGCCATACCGTAAGACTGGAGAAATCGCCGGTAGGTATCCCAACTGAACCATTCATTACCTGTCTGTTTGATCATTCCCTGAACAATATTTTCATTGATCCCCGCATCAAGGAATGTGTCCATCATCCCGGGCTGAGGAATGGCAGAACCGCTCCTCACCGCCAGAAGCAGGGGATTGTGTGGGTCCCCAAAGGTCTTTCCTGTCATTTTTTCAAGGGCAGCCACCTCAAAGGCAACCTGCTCCTCGAAGTTTTTCTTCGCAGGTCCATAGTGATCAACAATCTCACGGCATCTGAAAGCTTCGGTTGTGATAATGAAACCAGGCGGAACCGGGAGGCCATAATTGTTCAGCTTGACCAGATTGAACCCCTTGTTGCCGAGATGGATAATGTCTGAAACGCCTTTATTTATGGAATATATCGGCGTTACCACCTTTTGAGGGTCATAACTGAGCAACAAGCGCAGGTCCTCTTTTGGGAGTTCGTCAGACTGATGGTAAAGGGTATTTAGAATACGGCTAATAAATAGATCAAGTTGCTGAAGACCTAAAGAAGTCGCGATCCTGTCGCGCAAAAACATCTCTGTTATACGGTGAGGAAATTTTTTTCGGTCATCAGTCCCTTCAGGCAGGAGATATTTGGGCATTAACTTTTCAGTAGGAATCTGATCCAGGATCCTGGTCAGATTTTTCTGGTGAATATTGTTGAAATAGTCATTAGCGATATTACTCACAGCCTGGGAGAAACCGCGGAAGATATCCAGATACTGAGTTAAGGAAAATCCCCTGATCTTGAGGGAATGGGCCAGCAGATCTAATTTGCGCTTCATCTCCAGAGATGAAATGCCGTCCAGCTTCAGGGCCCGGTCAAAGAGGCGTAAGTAATCAAAAATCTGGAAAAAGGTGGCCCTTGTGATCAGCTTGAGATCAATGGTCTCAACGATCTCTTCAAAAAGCACATTCAACAGGGACTCCAGCCGGAAAGTCAGCCCCAGTGCATCAAATTTCATCTCGTGGTAGCTGCCGTACATAGATGGGATGTCAACGGTGAGATGCCTTTTTCTGTAAATGTTTTCTCTGATCTCATAACCTTCGGGAGACAGGATAACTCCCTTCAGTTTTTCAAGGTAACCCAGCAGCATTTCCAGTTTCAGTCCGCCATCTTTCTCACTAAGGGCCTTTTCCAGTTTTTCTATATCAGGCAACCCGCAGGACCGGAGCTGCGCCAGGTAGGCATTTATTTCGGTGAGTCCCAGATGGTATTTCTGATAAAGGAGCTTGTAGAAAGTAACTCCCAGTTCAATTCTTTTGAAGTCAAGCTCTGATACACCCGGAATTTCACCTGCCAATGCCTTGAGACGATCATCCTCAATATTCAGAAGATCAGCCACATCTTTAAGTTCCCCGGCATCAAAAAGATGGGTGATAACACGGTGGACGTCATCAACATGCAGCCCTTCTGTCTCAACCTGCTTGTAGATATCCGGAGGTACAAAAGGCCTTATCCCCTCTTTGTTCCTGGTCCTCCAGAAGTTCAGAACGGCTTCCATAAGGCCGATGATCCGGTTGCTGCTCTCAACGTGACTCTGCTTTCTCAAGAAGTGGATAAGGGGGTCCTTGCGCAGGCATATTTCATCGATCTCGGTGGAGATGTCCCTGAGCCTCCCCTCTGCTCCGATGTCATTGAAATATGCGGGGAAGAGACGGGTCAACTGCTTGATCAGGTTATAAACCGGGCCGATGTCGCTATTTAGCAACTGAGTTATGTCGCGGGGAAAAAGGTCGGTATCTTTTATTAACACACCGCTGAGTGAAAGGTGGATGATCAGAGAGGACAGCAGTTTTTTCGACCACTTGGGGTTCAGTTCTATAAGCTGAATCCAGGTGCGTATATTTTGAATATGGGCGGGATTTGCCTTGATCTGCCAGTCTTCACCGATCCCTTTTATCTCCGGCGCCTGGAAACCAAGGGAAACAACTGAATCGATAAAAAATTCTACAAGTTCACTTTCTTCAGTCTTATAGACCCCCCGCCCTATGTTCAGAACACAGTTCAATGCCGTCCCTGGGAATTTCTCTGTACTCCTCCTTAAAATTGCAAAAGTCTTTTCCAAAGATTGCTGAATGGCCAGAGGATCTTCATGATAAATGAGCCAGGCAAGGGTTCGATTGATGTCCCTTAAGGTCTCTTCGTGAACAGGTGAAAGACCTGTAGTATCCATAATGCGAAGGAGAAACAGCAATTTCCAGTGGTTTCCCTGTGCCTTGTCATCTTCGGCACTGAGGAGTTTTTGAGGAATCTCACTGTAACTGGTGATGATTTGACCATATCCCGGAAGTTCAACAATCTGATCCAGAATGGTCTTTGGGCCGTCGTCCTCAGCGCGTATAATACTCTCCAGCTTATCGTGATACGCCTTTAGCTGTTTGTGGGAGACAGGTCTGAAAATCTCATCCAATCCTGCCTTTCCGGATTCTTTTTCAAACCAGACCAGCGGATCAACCTGCTCTAACCAGTAGTCATATGTATATCGAAAGTACCTGATCAAAAGATGATTTACAGCAGTAAAGCCTGATTCTGAAGGGACCGCTTGAGAATAGCTCCATCCAAGCCTGTTGAGTTGATAAAAACTTTTGACAAATAAAGCGAACGTCTTTTTCGGATAATGCCTGATTCTGTCAAATGCATAATCCAGGACAGGCAAGAATCTGAAAAGATCAGTGCCGGCATCTTTAATGATCTTTTGAATGAAAGAGAGGAGATTGTCAGACGCATTGATCCTAAGTTTTTCGTCCCGGGAGGAATCAATGGCCTGGGAAAAGATGTCTATATACAGTCTTGCTGCTTCAGGCCCTTTGGCGTGGGTTCGGAGTACGTGGAAATAATTAAGCGCATAGCCTCTTGCTTCCTTTACGATAAATTCCCAGTTCTTGTAAGGGTGGCATATTTCTTCCAGGAAGATCAGCAATCTCTCTCTGACGCCATGGTATTCTCCCATGACCTCCTGTAAGATTTCATATCTTTTGTCAACAGTGACATCAACGCGGCTGTAGGCAATATTGACCTCTAGAGCCTTGGATGGCATATCCGTATATTCTCCTATTAGAAGCTATTGGCCCTGTATTGAAAAATTTGGTTGGTCCATGACCGATTTCTTATTATATATTTGTAGCATAATACCTTTCTTATCATCAATATTTTTAGATTCAAGTGCTGGTTTGGCAAAAAGCAACGTTTTATAAAGGCATGGGAGAGATGAATAATCTCAAAAGCTCAGAGGTCGTCCGGATCAAGGCCCATATGGTTGGGACCGTGGTGGACATGAACCACTCACTCAGGCCCGGCATACACGTGAGGGAAGGTGATGAGCTTTTGACACTGGAGAGGATGAAGCTTTTTTGTACGGTTTCAGCTCCGTGCACAGGTGTGGTAACTGCTGTGATGGCAGGGTTTGGCAGCAGAGTTCTGGAAGGGGAAATATTGTTTGAGATGGAGGTTCAGGGACGCTGAAGTCCGGGCAGTCCTGTCATTGGTTTCAGGAGGCCCTTGTCTCCATCCAATTCATAGTATCCACCAATTAACAGTGGATAATTGTCAGGTATATGACCTACGGGAAGATCAGTGATTATGGGGACCCCGAGGGAGTTGAGCCGATCTTGCAAAAGTGTCTGTAATAGCTTTTCCGGCTTTCCACTTCCAAGGAGCCGGCCCACAGCAATTCCCGCCAACCTGGATAACCTTCCTGTAAGTAAAAGATGCGTCAGCATCCGGTCAAGGCGATAAAGAGCCTCATTGTGATCCTCAATCAAGAGGATTGCTCCATCCCATCCGGGTTCATAAGTTGTACCGATAAGATGGGTAATGCACGTCAGATTTCCTCCAATGAGTGGACCTTTTGCCTTGCCGGGGCTAAGGGTAGTGCCGGAAAGGCTGGGAAATTTTCCTTGATCAAGGCATGTCCATAGGGCTTTTCTTGCGGGTTCTGTCGTAATCGGCAGGGTTGACATCAGAGGGCCGTGTATTGACAGATGACCTTGTTGGAAAAGGGCTGAGTGGAGGAAGCTTGCATCACTGAAACCTATCAGTACCGGAGCCTCATGCCCAATTCGGTCCCATGGCACCATGCTTAGCC
>WTCF01000063.1 GCA_013138705.1 Deltaproteobacteria bacterium | reverse complement strand
ATGACAACAGCAACAGCCAAACTGGCAGATCAAGTCCTGTCTCTTCCCTGCGAAGACCGGATCTACCTGGTGGACAGATTGCTCCAGAGCCTGAATGCGCCGAGTCGGGAGGAGATTGACCGGCTCTGGGCGGAGGAGACGGAACGTCGGATTGAGGAACTCGATTCGGGGAAGGTTGAGGCAATCCCTGGCGAGCAGGTATTTGCCGAAATTCGAGAACGGTTCGCCAAGTGACGTTCTCATTCCATCCCGCCGCCCGACGTGAGTTGAACGAGGCGGTCGATTACTATGAGGACTGCCAACCCGGCTTGGGCTACGAGTTCCTCGAAGAAATCTACGCGACCATAGCCCGAATACTTCACTATCCCAATGCGTGGAGTCAGATCTCACGCAGGGCCCGTCGGTGCCTGACCAAGCGTTTCCCGTACAGCGTGATCTACCAAGTCAAAGAAGACCACATCCGCATCGTGGCAGTAGCACACTCGCATCGCCGTCCGGGGTACTGGCTCAATCGCCTGGACGATGAAGGGGGAGCAGAACAAGGCCGCTGCACCTGACCGGGAAATTGCGGCGCTTCGCTCTGCGATTTCCGGCAGGTGAGCGCCACGTTGAGTCTGTAGAATAAGTCATTTTATGGTATTTTTATGAAATTTGGAGTCAATGATATCAGTCAGTTAAGTGAACTAGTAATTGGGTTTTACTATCGTTTTTGGACTTTTTCTACAGATTCGTTGGCACTTGATATAAATATCAATAGTGATACTATAACACCATGGCGAAGGTTGACGGTTTAGTTGAGCAGATGCGACGGAATCCGAAGGGCGTGAGCTTTTCCGACGCATGTCACGTGTGTGATCACTACTTCGGGCAACCCAGACAGAAGAGCTCAAGTCAACGGGTCTACAAGACCCCGTGGCAAGGCAACCCGAGGGTCAACATTCAGAATGCCAAGGGCAAAGCCAAGGCGTATCAGGTCAGGCAAGTCCTGAGAGCGATCGAGAGGTTGGAATATGAAAGCCATTCGAAATGATCACTATACATACCGGGTGACCTGGTCAGAGGATGATCAGGAGTACGTCGGCCTCTGTGCTGAATTCCCGAGCCTGAGTTGGTTGTCCTCTTCTCCCGAAGCTGCGCTTCGCGGGATCCGTGGAGTCGTTGCCGACGTTGTTGCCGATATGAAGCAGTCACGGGAACCGATTCCTGAACCACTCGCCAGCCGGAAGTTCAGCGGCAAGTTCATGGTAAGAGTTCCCCCGGACGTTCACCGCGACCTCACCGTAGAAGCGGCCGAAGCCGGCGTGAGCCTGAATCGTCTGGCAACGGTCAAGCTGGCACACTGATGGAGTATGCCAACCTGCGCATCCACTTTACGCGCTACCGCGCGAAAGAGACGCATTCGTTAGGCGGTAAAGAAAATAAAAAATCCCCTGGGAATACAGGGGATTACAGAAGATTAAAGAGTGAAAAGGAAGGAGAAGTTAAACTAGAGCTACATGTATATGCCGTCCAACGGCTTTGGCAAATTTCTCAAGGGTGGATAAACGGATATCAGTTGCATGGTTCTCCATTCTGGAAATAACAGATTTTGTGGTTTGGAGCTCATGGGCAATTTGCTCTTGGGTCATTCCAGCTTCCACGCGAGCCTGTTTTAAAAGAACACCCAACTTAAAGGTTTCAAAGCGTTCGTCATAATCCTTCCAGAATTCAGGATCTTTCTTTATTCGTTTATTTTTATATTTTTGTAAGTCGCTCATGCCAACCTCCTTCTTGAAAAATAGTCTTTTTTCCTTTGCTCAGCTATTTTGATTTCTTTTTTAGGTATTTTCTGGGTTTTTTTGGTGAAAGCATGATTTAAAACAACCAATTCATTGCCATCAAAAAAACCAAACAAACGGAAAATATTATTTCCATACTGGATACGGACTTCCCAAATATCATCAGTCGCTTCCGGTTTTTTGAAGAATTTACGAGGAACAATATCAATATTTTCAATCAAATCGAGAACAAAGAAAACCTTTTCAACTTGTTTGTTGGAAAGGGATTCAAGATAACTCTCCACAGGGCATTTGCCGTTCTCAAAGCGATCGAAAGTTATTTTTCGAATGCAATTAAGTTAGCACATGTGCGAACATGACGCAAGTTAATGGAAAACTCTGCCCCGCGTATCGCTGAGTGCTGTTCCGTAATATAGAGTTCCGCCTGATTAGCGGCGGCTGACCTTGTCATTAGACGCAAAATGTGGATACATACTCGTGTGCGAGGGGGTCTCATGAGACGAATATTTACAGTCGTTATGGAAGAAAGGCGTTTCATCTATGTTATCGCCTGACTTCTCAAAAAGGCAACCGCACACTAAAAGTTACGCCCTTTTCCGGGTTCGAATGGAAAGAGACCTCTCCTCCATGGGCCCCCACGATCTTTTTCACAATACCCAAGCCCAGACCGGTCCCAGCCTTTTTTGTTGAAAAGAAAGGATGAAAGACATCGTCACGATGTTCTTCTGTTATCCCGCAGCCGAGGTCAGCCACCTTCAACAAGACTTCGCCGCTCTCCAGGTGAGTCCTGACCAGTACATGCTCTCCGGCCGGAGAGGCCTGAACTGCGTTGGTGATCAGGTTCAGGATGACCTGCTCTATTCTGGGACCATCCAGCAGAAGGGGAGGCAAAGACGGTTCGAGATCAGTTTTCAGCTCCACCCCCGACTTCCTTGCCACTGGTTCTGCCACTTCCACAGTTTTCATCACCAACTCATTCAGGCTTATTTCCGTGGGCTGAATCTCCAGGGGTCTGCCAAAGTCCAGCATCTGCTTTACCATGGATTCGAGACGGGCTGTTTCTTGAACCACAACCTCCAGTTTTTTCCGGCTGGGATCTTCGTGCCGCAGTTTTCTGGAGACCTGGTTTGCAAAACCACCAATAGCCATAAGGGGCGTTTTCATATCGTGGGCTATCTCGGACACGGCCTTTCCAACAGCAGCAAGGCCCTCGGCTTGGAGAAGGGCCCTGTGTTCCTTTCTTTCCTTTTCAACTAGAGACCCAAGGATGAAAGCAATGATAATGTATAACACCCCCTCCAATAGTACATGAAAAATTTCCAAGGAAAACCCTTGCCACTGTATCATGGTATATGGAAGATAGAGTATGGAAACACTTGCACAGACGAATATAGCCCCCTTCAGCCCAAACCAGAGGCTTCCCAGAACCAGGGGCAGGTAAAAAAGCATCCGGTAAACCGCATGCCGGTATCCCATGTAA
>WTCF01000170.1 GCA_013138705.1 Deltaproteobacteria bacterium | reverse complement strand
ATTTAACACGTGCGGCGCTCATCTTAACGCTTGCCCGGGCAGCTTCACAGTTCGCACGCCGAGCCTTGGCATTGGTGACGGCCTTGTCGAAGTCCGCCTCCGAGACCAGATCCTGTTTGCGGAGTCTCACCAGCCGGTCGGCATCGCGTTGGGCCTCTTCAGCCAGAAAACAGGCCTCTTCGGCGTTAGCTTGGCTTGTTGCACCTTCACTCTCCGCCAGATTCACCTTGGCCTCCAGATCCTCATTCCAGAGAACAAGTAACACCTGGCCAGCTTCGACCCGATCACCCTCGTGCACCGAAAGTTCGTGGATCTGTCCTCCAATGGCCGGTGCAAGCCGGGCCCGCCGGCAGGCCTTGACAGTGCCGGAGCGCGTATTGGCCACAGTCGCCTCGACGCGCCCGCTATCCACGACCTGAACGACAACTGAAACCGGCTTGTCCCTCATGACATAGAAAAGGATCAATGCCACGACAACAGAAATGACAAGTACAATTACAATGCGGCGCAGTATAGGCTTCATATTTCCCCCGGTTCTATGCTACACGACACTGCCTTGAAGCAGGTCGCCTTTTTTCGGGTTCCAAAGCTAATCCGTACCTACCACCGTCACTGCCACCTTTCTGCTCCTTGGGCGGTTATCGTGATTAATCACCACTGCCTGCTGCCACGTCCCAAGATATAGGTTCCCTTCACGAACAGGGATAACCAGAGATGGCCCCAGAAGAGCAGCCTGGACATGACTGTGGCCGTTCCCGTCATGCCAGGCCAGTTCATGCTTATATACCAGATCCGAAGGGGCAAGTCTGTTAATGGCATCTTTCAGGTCCTCGATTACCCCCGGTTCGTATTCGATTGTAGTTAAGGAACCGGTGGATCCGATTACAGTTGCATGCAAGCTCCCGTTTGACACCCTGCTTGAATTAACGACAGCCTGAAGTCTTCCTGTGATATCCGTAAGATCCGGCCCTGTTTCCATTGATATCTTGATCTCATCACAATAAATGACAGGCATTAAAAAAACCCCTCCTCCCGGTATATGGCTCCAAGCCAAAAGTAGTTTACACTTTGTTCATCCTGTGCTTTGGCAGTGAAATTAACATACCACAAAAGTCAAATTAACATGGTCTGAAGTTAGTACTGAGGTTGACAAAGCTAAATAGGTTCATCATAATGCTTGAGAAATTCAGCCGAGATAGCTCAGTCGGTAGAGCAGTGGACTGAAAATCCACGTGTCGATGGTTCGATTCCGTCTCTCGGCACCAATAAAAAATAAAAGGTTAGCTCAAATCGGGTTAACCTTTTTTAATCCACGGATTACACTGATTACTATGATCATTAGCGCCCGTAGCTCAGATGGATAGAGCGCCGGACTTCGAATCCGTAGGCCGCAGGTTCGAATCCTGCCGGGCGTGCCAATGATTTCATGGAATCCTTTGATATTCTCCCTTGAATAGCCATCATAAAGGACCTCCATAGCTCTCTCAAACTATGTGTCTTATAGAGAAAGAGCCAAGGCAACTCGTTGTCTGACCAACAGATATCAGATTGAAAATGACGAAAGATGCTACTTCATGGATAATGACGAACGCAGACCCATTGAAAGCTTATACTCTTGTCCATCGGGCGGGGAGCCATACAAGTACGAGATGAAGGAAAATCCATGAAAACGCCGATGCTTTCTCGGTATTTCCAGTTCTTGACACAGAGGCAAAACAAGGATCTCATTTGCCGTGAAAATAGCTCATAGCTTACTGGAAAAACAGGTATTCAGCAACCAAGAATTCCTTTCTATATATGGCCAAGCATTTGTTTTTCATTTGGTATAAGACAAGAAGCCTTCTGTGGTTCTATTTCCAACGTTCCTCCAATTTGCTTTGCCCTGACCTTGGCTAGATTGAGGGCCAGGATAAGAAAAAGATAGTCAGAGGTCTTCTCTGTGTGTTCGTTTGATTCCGGCGAATATCTGCTGATATCTTGATCCCAGTCAGTTGGGAAAGCATTTCCTGTATGTTCAAATTCTAAAGACCACGTAGCCTCATCTTTTTGGCCCAATGTTATTTTTAGACCACGTTCTTTGGTTTCTCGCATTTGTTTTATGCAAGCATCTAACAACCCGTCAATCAAATCACGCAGGTATCCTTCATTAATTACAATCAAGGTCGGGATAGTGGATAAAGACAATTGTTTTTCCACCTGATGCTTGAAAAAGAGGTCTGCATTCCAGAAATCCAGTTCTTCTTCAAGTACCTGGTTAAGAATTAGAGGCCTCTGCCCATCTTCCCCTTCTTGGCTTCTATTGGTAATTACGTTGACCATGTTTTCCATGCGAGCCAGCGCCTCTTCCATCTGCGAGAATCGTTCTGCTCTCTTCTGTAAATTATCCGCAAGCTCCTTCAACTGGTTGCAGGCAGTATCCGGCAGGCTGAGGGCAAGGGTAGATTCAGCGGCCTTCAGATCTTTTGCAATATCCATTTTTAACATTTCAATATGCATGGAGAGGATCTGTATAGGACCGTTTAAGTTATGAACAATGCCCTTTGCAAGATGTCCGATTTTGCTGTTTTGGAAGCAGCTATATAAAAGATTTTCTAATAACTGAATATTTTTCATGATTTTTTCCTTAAATAAAAAAAATATCAGTTTTGTAATTCAGTCCTGCTTGTGGGACTTGTCCAATATGATTATTGTCATTGAGCTCATACTACTATTTTATCGGTAAGAAGGAATGAAGACTTGAGTATTCTTAAACCTGATTCACTTTTAACCTTGCCCGAGGCTGAGGCCGAGGCACTTATGAATGAGCTGTCTCTTGCTGAGCAGGCATCTGTGGTCTTAATGACTCCATGGGAGAGGCGTCAGAAAATAATACTACTTTCTCAGGATAGCATGGCCCTTGTGCAAGGATTGCCGGTTGAGGAATTATTCTGGACTATTAAGGCAATTGGGCCTCAGGATGCTGTTAATATTTTAAATTTAGCAAATGCGGAACAGTTACAGTTCGTGTTCGATCTGGACTGGTGGCATAAGGCTGAACTCAGGCCTGAGAAAATAGCAACATGGATATTACTCCTCTTTGAAATCGGCGAAGAGGCGATGGCATCCTGGTTACATTGGCTGATGAAAAAAGATGAGACACTTCTTCCTGCCATTTTGAGGCCCTTTATCAGGATCTACAAGAGGCCTGATGACATGGATATACAGGAAGCCAAAGACGAACTTCCTCAGTTTACTTTGGATAATGTGTATTTCGTGTCTTTCAAGCAGGAGACGTTGCAGCCAATCTGGGGGCGTTTTCTCATGAAGATGCTGGAGGTGTCGCCTGGTCTCTACAGGGATGTATTGGAGACCATTCTCGGAGAGACTGAGGCTAAAAACCTGGAAAAATCCCTTCATCTTCGGCGTTCCCGAATAGGAGATTGGGGCCTTCCGGACTATTATGACGCCCTTGATATTTACGCCCCTCTGCCTGGTAATTATATTAGAAAAGTTGAAATTGCCAACTTTGAAGGAGAAAAAGGGTTTGATACTCTGCTACCGGCCTTTGTGCCTACTCTATACATGGGAGATTATCCGGTCCTTCGAACTGCTATAGAAGAACTGTCAGGCACAAGAGTCATGGAACGAGTTATTCAGGAATGGGCAGGTGCTGCAAACAAGGTCCTTATGGTGGATGAAGTTGACCTCGATGACCCTGATGCATTACGCAATTCCCTTTTCAAGGTGGCGGCCTTTCTCAATCTGGGCTTGGAAGCTGCGGCGAAGACAGAACATAGGTCCCCAAAGGACATCCTGAAATCCGGTGCATTAGAAGACATAATAAGACTTGCCAATACCATGACCAGGAGACTGGCTGCAAAGGCCCGCAGCCTGGTGGACTCCGGCCGGATATCCAAAGATTTCTCACATTTGCCTGAAGCATGGGCAGACGCCCTAAGGGGACTATTATTTATGAGTCCCCTGTTATGGGACCCGGCCCTTAGCAAGTACCGCCCATTTTGTGACATGACAGAACTCATCGCTGTGGAAAATTTTATAACTACCGCAGATGAATGGACACGCCTTATGGCTTGCATCTTACCTCAACATGGAAATTGGGCCAGGGAGATCCCATGGACCTCAACCAACTTAAGCCATCCGAATGAGCTTATTTTACCTCAAGCCCTTTTGACCGCCCTTGCCCAAAAGACATTAGGTGGAGAGTTGAAGTTTTATCCTGTACCCGCAGGGAAACTCAACTACTTGAGAAGCACGTGGTTCCCGGATAGCCCAACTCCTTCATTCAGTGAAGAAAAGAATTCTTCATGGCCTGAACCACTATTAGAGACAGTCAAATATTGCGTAGAGGCCTTGCAACCTGTTGCCGAGCAGGCAGGCCTTACGCACGAAAGGCTTTATTCAATTGTGAAGGAGTCTTTAATGACACTTTACGAAGAATGGAGGGATTTGCCGGCAGACATGCCAATTGACGGTCGTTTTGTCTCTTCCCTTATTATTGATCTGGAGGCTGATTGACTTCAAACTCAAATAAAATGAGTAAAAAGATTTTGAATCCGCAGATGTGCGCAGATATCCGCAGATTACGATATGGGGCTCGATCGGTTAAGTTGCAGTTTCTGTTGTTGATTTTGTGTGTAGTGTTTTTGCCCCTGACCTCGGCTCATGGAGAATCAGGGCCTGTCTCCATTACTGATGACTTCGGCAATAAGGTCATTCTGAAAAGGCCTGCCGAGCGTATTATTACTCTTTATGGCGGCTTGACTGAAATCGTCTGTTCCCTTGGTCTCGGCCCTTCGCTTGTTGGGTGTACCAAGAGAGATAATTGGCCACAGGAAGTCCGGAACAAGCCCAGGGTAGGGACACATATGAGGCCCAATCTGGAGTTGATACTGGGGCTCAGGCCGGACCTTGTCCTTCAGGGATCCAGCCGCGCTGAAGCCTTGCTGACTGTTGAGCAACTTCGTCTGAGGGGAATTTCTGTTGCTGTCTTTAACCCTGTTTCCTTTTCCGGTCTTTTTTCCACAATAGAGCGAATAGGAATACTATCAGGGAGGCAAAAAGATGCCGGGAAAATGGTGGAACAAATAACCGGCAGACTTGATTCCATTTCTAAAAAATATCCCCAAGTTGTCCACAGACCCAAGGTATTTTTTGAGGTCAGTTATCCCAATTTACTATCAGCCGGCAGCTTGAACATAGTCAATGATATAATCAGTAAGGCAGGGGGAGAAAATGTAGTCAAAGTCCCCAAGCGATTGGTCAGATACAGCTTTGAGGCCCTTTTGTCCGATGCTCCGGATGTGTATATAATTCAGCAGGGCCCTATGAACCGGACCATAACAGACCTATCAAAAAGGCCGAACTTTGAGATCTTGCCGGCAGTGAGGAAGGATCGGGTCTTGGTAGTAGAGGAATTTCTCTTCTCAAGGCCAGGCCCAAGGTCTGTGGAAGCGGTTGAGCAGCTCGCAGCTTTCCTGCACAGCGGGCAGGAGGAAGGCAGCTAATGGGCTCAATGTCTATTTCAGCGGGCGAGAGAAAAAAACAAGCCCTGGGAAAATTGTGCGCCATTGGAGTAGGGCCCGGAGATTCAGAACTTTTGACTATTAAGGCCGTGCGAAGACTGAAAGATATGAAAACAGTGTTTGCAGCTACCTCCAACAAACAGCAAGATAGCCTCGCAGTACAGATAGCCAGGCCTCATCTTAATCCCGGGGCAGAACTCATCCCTTTACATTTCCCGATGGTCAGGGATAAACAGCTACTTGAAAATGTATGGACAGAGAATGCAAGGAAGGTACTTGATGTGCTGAGGCGTCCGGCTGACGCTGCCTTTATAACATTGGGCGACCCGTCCACTTACTCAACTTTTACCTATCTTAAAAGACATATTGAATATCTTGAGCCCCGCATTGAGGCCGAAATTATACCCGGCATAACTTCATACCAGGCAGCCGCAGCCAGGACAGGTGTGCCTCTTGCTCAGGGTGAAGAGTCCCTGGCAATTGTCTCCGGGGCAAGGGGAGGGCAGGAACTCAAGCAGATGCTGGGAGTCGCTGATAATCTGGTGGTTTTAAAAGTTTACCGTCATTTCAAGGAAATATTAGATGTAATTCGTGAAGAGGATTTGCTTGACAAGTCAGTCGCAGTCAGGAAATGTGGTCTGCCCGGAGAGAGCATCAGCCGCGATATCGAGACATGGGACGGGGATAGGCCCTCTTACTTTACTTTGTTGCTTGTCAAGAAACAGGACAAAGGGTAAGCGTTCACAGGGCACCGCATCTGCTTTGTTGTCGGGCACTTGAAGTACAGGGAGTACGTCTGCGTGCCCGTACGCCTCGCATCTGCAGCACCCTGTAAACGCTTACAGTTCAGTGGATTGCGGTAAAACGGGCGTTGTAGCCCCGCAAATGCTTAGGACAAAGGCAAAAAGGTTGCGTAACAATCAACAATCACAAATCCAATTAGGGCATGTAACGGTCTTGTACGAGGACAACCACCTCCTGGCACTTTCAAAACCTGCATGTGTTCCGACCGTTCCTGATTCCAGTAAAGACATATCACTGCTGGACTGGGGCAAGATGTATCTGAAAAAGACCAGGAGCAAGCCTGGCAATGTCTTTCTTGGAGTAGTTCATAGACTTGACCGTCCTGTCTCAGGGGTAGTCTGTTTTGCCGTTACATCAAAGGCCGCTTCCCGGCTTTCCGACCAGCTCCGGACACATAGGATGTCCAAGACTTACCTGGCCTTGACTGAAAAAAAGCCCCCATCTGAGCACGGGGTGCTTGAGCACATAATCAAAAAAAACAATGCAAAAAACATCGTAAGGGTAGTATCTCCCGGCTCTACAGAAACCGGAGGAAAATTTGCTCAGACTTCCTGGGTGTTGCTTGAGGCCAAGGAGGGTATCTATTTACTTGAACTCAAACCGGAAACCGGGCGTCCGCATCAACTGAGGGTACAGTGTGCTGACATGGGATGTCCCCTGCTTGGTGACATCAAATACGGTGCCGAAGCCCCATTGCCTGATACCTCTATTGGTCTTCATGCCTATAAATTAGAGTTATTACATCCTGTTCGAAAGGAAGGGCTTAGCTTCTCAACTCCACCTCCGGATTCAGGGCCATGGAGACCTTTCATGGGTTGACGGCTTGAAACTTGAAATTGGAAAGTAGAAATTTGGGTAAGTGGAACCAATTTCAACGTTCCGTGAACGATTACTATATTCAAAAGGAGCTGCCGTGGTTGCTTTACAATTAGAACCTCTCTTTACCTCCAGTATATTCTGTAAGACCTTTTCAACATCGAATGTGACGGTGGAAGTTGCCGGAAACCTCATTCGGGTAATATGGAATGAGGAACTTTCAAAACAGGTAAACACAGCCGAAGAAGACCTGTTCATAGAGGTCAGAAAGAAGACAAAAGAATTACCAATCCTGGAAAAGAAGGTCTCACACCTCCTCTCCACTGAGTTTCATCTGGACGCTGATGGCCCTATCCAGCTCAGGCTTATTAAGAAAAAACACTATCAACTGCACCTTTCCACATCTTTTCATTACACGCCCAAGGTAGTCCTGGTCTCGGAAAACGAGAGGCGTCATCACCTGAAATGGATGGATATTGACTGGGAGCACATACAGCGAGAGGTAGAGATATCGTCAGGGCTTGACTGGGAAAAGGATATAGATATTTTCCTGCACGTAACTAGATGGCCGGAGCCGTCTACAGGGCTTAAAGAACAGGAATGGCTCCATACAGGCCTCTCCAACCACGCCACAGTCCTTGGGGCCTTAAAAGAGGTCTCTTTGATAGTAGTACCTAAAACGGACACAGAAAAAACCCCTCTGCCCAATCACCAAATCACCAAATCACCAAATCACCAAATCCTCAAGACCTTGTT
Organism: Deltaproteobacteria bacterium; assembly: GCA_013138705.1. Next base: position 1,589 of record WTCF01000170.1, on the reverse strand, counting down.
CAGGCTCGTTTTCAAACTGCCGGAGGTCGTCAAGGAATTGGCTTTTTTGGATTTTGAAATAGGCCCTTCTTTTCCCTTCATGGAACTTAAACGGGAGATCTGGGAAGGAGACACTGTACAGCTTAGGGCGTGGTGGAACATACCCGATGAATGCTGGAAGAGGGTAAAAAAAGATTTGCTGGCTCCTAAGGGGCTGGATTGGAAGGACATAGATATCTGCATACAGCTCAACCAACTCGAACCTCATCCTATACTCCAAAGCACAAACTGGCTGTTTTCAGACATCCGGGATGGAAGCGTCTATCAGGCTGCCCTGATAATAAGACCAAAAAAAGAGGGCGAGAAGGATCTGAGCCCTGCTGTTATCACGTCCAATATAGCCGGCGTTCCTGCAAAGCCGGATCAAATCGTTTTATTGCCCATTGATGAAGGGCGAATTTTCACTTACTGGGACCTTGACAGGGAAAGGCTGGCAAAACGTCTTGATACACTTTCAGAGGGCGATCCTGCAAAAGTGCGCACATATATCAGGGTATTTCATGATTGGGCAGGAGGCCTGCATCATCATATGGACGTGGAAGTACATCCGGGTTTTTCGGACAACTGGTACCTTCCAACCGCGCCGGACAGAGTTTACAGAGTACAGCTTGTTGCCATCTCAGATCAAGGGAAGATTGAGTCCCTCACTGATGTATCAAACCCGGTACAGACAATCAGGGTATCCCCAGGAGGTAATCCGGTATCATACAAAGAAATTGACATAAGAATTGAACATCCCACCCAACGTGAACTCAAGTCTGTCATGGGGTCAGCTAAGCACTCAATAGGACTTGAGCTTCTCCATTTGCACGCACATCTACCATACTTCAGGCGGAGAGTAGTATACGGCATGTCAGGCATATGGCAGCCCATGGGCTTTCCTGAAGAGTGGTTCCACGAGGCAATTCGAGAGACATACGTTCCGCTTATTTTGACCTTTGAACGTTTGAAGTCAGAAGGGGTGGATTTCCGCATTTCAATGGATATCTCACCGACACTTACAAATATGATGAGATGTCCCCTGCTCCAGGAAGAGTTCCTAAAATACATGGAGGCCCACATAAGCCTTGCCAGGGCGGAAGTGGACCGGACGGGGCGAGAGGCCCATCGTTATCATGAGACCGCTTGGATGCATCTCAACCGTTTTCTGGAAGTACGAGACTGCTTTATGAGATACGATGGGGACCTTACCAAGGCATTAAAAAAGTTGCAGGATGAGGGCTACATCGAGATCTCCACCTGTGCAGCTACCCATGCCTTTCTACCCTTCTTTACAGCATTTCCTGAATCTGTCAGGGGACAGATACAAACTGCTGTACTGGATTACAGGGCCACTTTTGGAAGGGATCCCAAGGGCATATGGTTGCCTGAATGTGCTTATGTGCCGGGCATAGAAAAGTACCTGGAGGAGACCGGCCTTCACTACTTTTTTTCCGAAACCCATGCAGTCTTGCATGCAGACTCCCCTGCTGCTTTTGGCACCCACGCACCGGTATATCTCAAAGGGAGCAATGTCGCTGCCTTTGCCAGAGATCCTGAGACAGGAAGAC
>WTCF01000060.1 GCA_013138705.1 Deltaproteobacteria bacterium | reverse complement strand
CTTTCGCCTAACAGGTCGGTTTTTCTGGCGACCTCACTTTCAAGTCTTTTGCTGAATTGAGATGCCCTTTGAACCATGTAGTTAAATGCGTTGCCCAGTACGCCTATTTCATCCTCTGACTTTATGTCTACCGAAACAGACATATCGCCTTCTGCAAATCTCTTTGCCTTGTCAGCCAAATCCTCCACAGGACGCCTGATGAATCTGGTAATCATTACATAAATTATGGCAATGATTATCGATATTCCAATAAAACTTATCAATATAGTCCTGTTCCTGGCAGCAGCGACCGTCCTATAGGCATGCTGCACGTCAGTTCCTATTATCATGCCACCGAGAACTTTTCTTGAAGAGCCATGACAGTGATAGCAGTCTTCGTCATTCAAAATAGGCTGGATGGTAATAAGGACCTTTCTTCCGGCAAGTTCTACCTCAAATGATTCCTCCGGTGCTACTCCTGAGCTCAATGTCTTACGTAAGGCCGTCAGTGTCTCCTCATCGGAAATAGAATCTGCAACCTGGGTCTTTACCTTTTCCTCGTGTGTAGACCAGGTTATCTCTTGATCAAAACCGCATATCCATGCCTCGATGTCTTCCATCTTTGTCCCGACGTCGGACAAGACCATCTTGATAGCCTTACTATTTCCAACATGCATTGGATATGTTATGCCGGAATAGATCGATTCAGATACGTCTAAATTAAGAGTTGTTACTATCTCCATTCTGTCTCTTGTCCCAAAGTATATTCTCAAGACAATTTCAACCGCCATAACCAGCACTATGCTGATTATTACAGTAGCCATTATCTTGTTTGCAAAACTCTTTCTTATAAGACCAAACATCCTGTCCTCAACAATGCGGTGCCTATCGGAACCGCTAATGCGCGCCTCCGTGAATCATGGGCTTGTACCTGAAGGCCTTGACCCTCTCTGATATGTGACACTCCTCACAATCTTTCATTGTGAAATTCATCTTGGTATCCTGAGCGCGCTGCGTCCTGACATGTAGTTCGCCAGGGCCATGGCATACTTCACAGCCTGCATTCTTTAAGTGAGGAGTCTCCTCAATACTGACGAAGCCGCCCGGTTTACCATATCCCGTTGTATGACAGAAATAACACTTTTTGATTTCTTCCTCGGTAAGGCCTTTTTTTACCCTTTGAATGCTCTCGAACGAGGTGCTCTTCTTTGCATATTTGATAAAACTCCCATATTCCTTTAGGTGACAGGCCTTGCAGGCTTCTGAACCGACATATTTTTGTATTTCAGTGTTATTTCCACCTCTAACCTTTTCCGGATTAAAGATGATGATCGTTAATATTGCCGTGAAAACGGCAAGAAAGTATCTCATTTTACCCCAACCTTAATGATCTCTTTAATCAAGGGAGCCTTATGCGAAGCCGTTGATAGTCATGCGTTTTCCAAAAAAAACCATGGCAATATTATTCAGCGTCCGCTATCTATTATAATACTAGTACCTGTTTTTGTAGTAGCAACACCATTTAGCCTTGTCAAGCATAGGAATATGCTCGGACATAGGACAGAATCGATTGAGATTATGCTGGATTTGCCTTATGATTTGATCTCATGCTCTATAAAAAAACAAAAAAGATTTGCCTAGGTGGTCAGACTGATATTGCCAATTTCTTCCAAGCAGGTTACAAAGTAATTTTAAAATAACAATATTACAATTTCACATGGGTGTAATGTGAGAATCATTTTAAAACAAACAACAAAACGGGAAGGAGGGGCGTGTCATTAAAAGAACACAAAAAAATAATTCTTGCATTGGTTTTCTTTTTAACTCCCGCTTTTTTAACTCCTGTGATCTATAATATCAGAAATGACAAAAGCGGTGTCTATATCTGAACTTTTCTTGGGATCTGCGCCCTTATCGTGGGTGCATAGCTACTACAAGTCCTGTGCGAAATTTTTGTTTCAGCAAGGGACATTGGAGTATGCTCGCACATGAACTTCTAGGTTCTATAGGTGAGGAAGAGAGGAAGGATGGTGCTCAAAGCAAAGTTTCTTATAATCTGTATTTTCGGTTTCATGATGTTGGTGGCAGGCATCGGCATCAACTCGTCGAGTGCCATGGAAACCGATGATTGTCTGGAATGCCATGGCGATTTATCCAATTTCGACGAAGGGGACGAGCGTCTATATGTGGACGGTACCCAGTTCGCCGGCACAAAACACGCAGAAGATGGTTGCGGGTCCTGCCATTCCGTAACCGATGATCACCCGGACGATGGCGTCGTGCCCGAAAAAGAAAGCTGTGACATGTGCCATGAAGATACTATTGACGAGTTATCAAAGGGCCTTCATGCTGGGAATGCGGAATGCACAGATTGTCACAACCCCCATGCGGACAGAGGGCTCAAGTCTCCTGGTGAAAGCTGTGGTATGTGCCACGAAGAAGCCGTTGAAGAATATTTGAATAGCCACCATGCAGCAAACGCGGTTTGCTCGGATTGTCACAGCCCTCATACAGTCATGAGCTACCTGGAGACCTCAGGTTTTGAAAAAAATAAACAGTGTACTACTTGTCACGAAAATGCCGGCCACTCTGAATGGCTCCTCCGGAACAAGCTCCACATGCAGGCAACTACCTGCATAAGCTGCCATACTGATTCAAAAGGCATCATCATCACTATGTATATTGAGAAAAGAGAGGATATCAAACCAGATAAAGAAGGTGAGATTGACCTCGCAACTTACCAAGATCTCACTCAATTAGTCGGAGACAAGGGAGTTCAATCTCTCATAGATACCAACGGTGACGGCTCCATTACAACGGCAGAGCTCAAAGAGTTTAATATGAACTCAAAATATAAGAGTGTAGGGCTCTGGGGGGTGCTGTCAACAAAAACAGCAAGTCACAGTTATGGAATATTTGAAGACCGCCGGGATTGTTCTTTCTGCCACGCTGCCGGACCCAAAGCCATGCAGACATGTTACGTAGCCTTCCCTGATCAAGATGGCACGTACAGCAGGGTCCCTGTTGAAGAGGGAGCAGTGCTCGATCCTCTTTTTGCTACTGCTGACTTCTACATGGTGGGCTCCACCAGAAACGATATTCTCAGCATTTTGGGGTTGCTGATCATAGCCGGCGGTTTGGGCGCGGCTTGCCTCCATGGCACTTTCAGAATTCTGACTCAAAAAAATAGGAGGAAACATTGATCATGGAAAAGCCAAAAATGATCTACCTCAACCCTCTTACAGTGAGGATATGGCATTGGATTCACGCCATTGGAATAACAACTCTGTGCATTACAGGGGCTCAGATCAGGTTTCCTGAGTATATTAATCTATTCGGCTATAGGACAGCGGTACTGGTTCATGATTTTACAGGGATCTTTGTGTGCCTCGATTGGTTGTTATGGTTTTTCTATTACGTGTTCATTGATAAGAGCCTGATAAAGCTCTATGTCCCCAACATGTATGACCTGAAGACGGGTATCATAAAACAGATGCTGTTCTATGGCTTTAACTACTTCAAGGGTGGACCGAACCCTCACCACTGCACGCCTGATAACAAGTTCAACCCCATGCAGAAAGGGGCATATCTGATGATCATGCTGACGCTTGTACCGATCATCCTGTTGTCCGGCCTGTTGCTTCTGCTGATTACGCAAAAATGGATGGTGTTTTTGGGCGGGGTAAAAATAGTGATCGGGCTACATTTCCTGGTAGCCTGCTGTTTCGCTGCCTTCCTCTTTGTCCACATGTATCTGGCTACCCTGGGCCATACCTTCTGGGCTCATATCATAACCATGATAACCGGTTGGGAGGAAGAGGTAGAAGATCACTAACCAATAAATCAATAGGGATTGAGACGACCTCAGAGGTCGTCTCAATCTATTATTCAAGAAGCCGGTTTTATCAATTTGTATAGAGAAGAGGAATTTCTGTAGGATTGGATCTATACTTTCCAATTTCAAGTTTCAAGCCGTGAACGGCTACGTTTCTTTTAAGGCCTTCTTAACTGCTTCAATCAACTCGACGGGATCAATTGGTTTTTCAATATAGCCGTCCGGAATAGTATATTTTGTCAATCCCGTGCTCTCGACAAACTTCTTTTCATCTTGAAGCGGTTGTTTAAACATGAAGTTTCTAAAATCGACCCCTGTCACCTCAGAGACCCCGGTCTGCACGATCACGGGAGTATTGCTCATGTCCGGATCCTTTCTCAACTCCTGAAACATGGCAATGCCACTTTTTTTGGGCATCATGAGGTCGAGCAAAACCAGATCAGGCTTCTCCTTGCGCAAGAGTTCCAGCCCCTCGATCCCATCACTGGCACTTATGCTTGAATAACCGTTCTCTTCAAGAACTGCACTGATAAAGGTCCTTATATCAG
>WTCF01000180.1 GCA_013138705.1 Deltaproteobacteria bacterium | reverse complement strand
CATAAACACCACTTGAGACAAAGTACTGCCCGATGGACACTGCCTTTTCACTCATCCATTGAGGGGCGCAGCCCACTGCCGGAAGATCACTTATATCATTGCCAAGACCGCCGGTTTTTACCATTTCAGTGGCAGCGATGAGAATCCGGCTGTTATCCACGCAGGAACCCATATGCAGCACAGGCGGGCATCCCACTGTCTCAAGGACTTCCTTCAGGCCGTCACCTGCCATGCTCAATGCTTCAGGAGACAGGAGCCCGGCGCGGCCCATGCCTGTGGCAGCGCATCCGGTAGCCAGCACGAGTATGTCATTGGCGATGAGTTCCTTAGCAAGATCTATATGGACTTCCTCCATGACCCTGTAGTTATCACAGCCGACTATGGCGGCAACACCGCGGATACGGCCGTTTATAATGTTGTCGTTAAGGGGTTTGTAGGATGCGCGAAAACGGCCGCCAAGGGTGTAGTCGATATTTTCATGACTGAAGCCGGCCACTACGTCCATCTGATGCACAGGTATGAAGTGCTTGCCCCTTTCCGGGTATTTATTGATGGCACGCATTATTATTTCTTTGGCCGTTTCCATGGCCCTGTGCTCGTCAAACTGTATGTGTGTGGCCCCTGGAATCCTGGCCTTTTCAGATGTGGTGATGAGCTCGGTGTGGAAATTGTCCGCCACAAGGGACAGTCCCTGCATGATGCACTGGACATCCACAACCATGGCTTCTACCGCGGCAGTGGCAAGTACAACCTCCTGCTGGATAAAACTCCCTGCTATGGGAATCCCTCTTCTCATGAGGATCTCGTTTCCAGTACAGCACACGCCCGCCAGGTTTATGCCCTTTGCCTTGACTTTCTTGGAGGCCTTGACAATCTCAGGGTCATTGGCCGCCATAGCCAGGGCCTCGGCAAGAACCGGCTCGTGGCCGTGAACCGTGATGTTTACCTCGTCCTTTTTGAGGACTCCGATATTTACCTTGCTCCTTACTGAGACAGGTGTGCCAAACATGATATCAGACAGTTCCGTGGCTATCATGGAGGCGCCCCAACCGTCGGCCAACGACAAGCGGGCGGCCTGAAAAAGCAGATTTTTATGTTCCTGGTCCACCCCCATGTGGGTTCGGTGCATTATCTCCACTACCTCACGGTCAATACCCCTGGGGAGGACACCCAGCCTGCCCCAAAGTTCCTGTCTGGCCTTGGGGGCCCTCTTGATAAATGCCAGGGTCCCCTCCTGCTGCCCGAATTCACCGAGCAGCTTGGTGCCTACTTCTATTGCGAGATCCCCGGTGTCCTTTTCAGCAGGGTCTATGCCGAGCATCAGGGCTGTGTTTCTCAGTTTGATTGTGTCTTTGATCTCATAGGGGGTTTCACCACGGGCAGTGGCGAGAAAGGCAAGAACCACTCCCCTGCCGTGATCCATGTGGGCGGAGGACCCGCCGGCAACCATACGACAGAAATTGCGCGCAGCTACCGTGGCCGCATCTGCTCCACAGACACCTATCATGGTATCCACGCCCTCTATTATCTGGCAAGGCCCCATGTTGCAAATGCGGCAACAAACTCCGCCCTTGCCGAACAGACACGGTTCCACCGCCCGCATAGAGACTCTGTGGGCCGCGGTAACCACGCCTTCGGCACATGAGTGACACAGCACATCACGATTGGCTTCGCACTGGATGCTGGGGCATCCCCCTTCTTCCTTATCAAAGCGTCTGCTGGTATCCATGACTATTCTTCTTCCTCAGTTGCCTTGAGAGTTTCTCAGGCCAGACCTGAAATCTGCTTTGCGGCCTGGACTGTGTTTTTCATTAGCATGGTTATTGTCATCGGGCCTACACCGCCAGGCACCGGAGTTATAGCAGAGGCCTTTTCCTTTATTGCCTCAAAATCCACATCGCCGCACAGGATCGCCTTACCCTCAGGGGTCTTGCCTATCCGGTTTACACCCACGTCTATCACCACTACGCCGTCTTTCACCATGTCCGCCGTGATGACCTTGGGACGGCCTGCGGCCACTACAAGGATATCTGCCCTTTTTGTATGAAATGCCAAGTCCTTGGTCCGGGTATGGCATAAGGTAACAGTGGCGTTTCCGCCTTCTCTTTTTTGAAGCAACAGGTTTGCTATGGGCTTGCCTACGATGTTGCTCCTGCCCACAACTACCGCCTCGGCCCCGCTGGTTTCAACCCCTGAACGGATGAGCATCTCCATGATGCCGTAGGGTGTGCACGGCAGGAAACAGGGTTCACCTACTACCATCTTGCCGACATTTACAGGGTGAAAACCGTCCACGTCCTTGTCCGGGTTTACGGCATAGATGACCTTGCCCTCGTCTATGTGCTTCGGAAGGGGAAGCTGAATGAGTATGCCGTGAAATGCCGGGTCCTGATTGTATTTGTCTATAAGGGCCAGCAGATCGGCCTCACTGATATCCTCAGGCTGGTTATCCTGGATGGAATAAAAACCAAGGTCATGGGCGGTACGCTGCTTTGCGGTCACGTAGGAGATAGATGCAGGATTCTCTCCTACCAGTATGGTCACAAGGCCCGGTGTTATCCCGTGTTTTTCCTTCATCTCGGCCACTTCGGCCTTCAGTTCTTCCCTTACCTGTTTTGCTATCTGTGTTCCGCTGATTATTTTTGCTGCCATTATTCCTCCCTGAAACGCTTCTATTCATATAAAAATAACATAAGTGAGACATCCAACCGGCTCTCTCTCCTATATAATTAGTCACTATGTCAAGATTTCTAAGACTACTATGGCTACCCTTTTTTAAAGGGTGGGGCAAGTACCAAATGCAAAAAATTTGCCATTTTCATTCGGGAACCCGAATTTATATAACAATTGACAAGATTTTCTTCCATACCTAAGTTAAAAAACATTATAGAGAATGTTTTGCAGTTGGTATTATAATGTTGATTGGAAGAAAGGAAATTTAGATGAAACTAGCGATCAGTGCAACAGGGAAAGACCTGGATTCAACGATAGATCCCGGATTTGGGAGAACCGCCTATTTTCTGATTGTGGACGCGAAGTCAGGAGATATCGTCAAAGTAATCGACAACTCCGCTGCCCAAAATGCTGGAGGGGGAGCCGGCATAAATGCTGCCACCATTGTGTCCGGATCAGGTGCTCAGGTGGTCCTGACGGGCCAAGTGGGACCAAAGGCCTCTGAAATTCTCCATGCAGGTAGAATAAAGGTGATATCGAACGTGAGAGGAACGGTCGGGGAAGCAGTAGAACTGTATAAGAAAGGGGCAATTTCGTCATCGGACTGAGGTCGCAAAAATTATAGAGGAGGGATAAATGAATTTTGCAGAAATCATCAAGGCAGGCAAAGATGAAGGAAGCGAGAAACATGTACCTTGCATTGAGATCGATAAGGGACATAAATCAGGAAGAAATATCATTCGGGTGGTTGTGGGTCATGATACGCCTCACCCTAATACGGCTGAACACCACATTGAATGGATCGAGCTTTATGGGCTGAAAAAGGACAACGATCAGGTGATTAGTCTGGGTCGTGCCACTTGGGCTCCTGTCTATAGCAATCCTAATGTCAGGTTTCAGATTAACCAGATCGGGGATTTTAAGTCTTTCCACGCTCTGGCCTACTGCAATATCCATGGTTTGTGGGGAAATTCTCTCGAGGTCGTGAAACAGACCTAATGGCCTGTTTCCTGACCATTAAATAGGATTTACCCACTATCAAATAATCAGTAAGGAGGAAAGTAAAATGCCACGAGGAGACGGAACAGGCCCTAGAGGTCAAGGCACTGGAACCGGCAGAGGCATGGGACAGGGTGGCGGTGGGCGCGGCAGATCCGGCGGCTCTGCCGCAGGCCCCGGAGGAAACTGTATTTGCCCTAACTGTGGTGAACGACTCGCTCATCAAATTGCAACCCCTTGCTTTGAGCGAAAATGCCCCAAGTGCGGGGCCGCCATGACGCGGGAGTAATGGATTCGACGTATTTGTTACGGGAGTTGCCCCTTGATCTGGCAGAGTTAAACGAGCTGGCCCTCGACCTGCGGTGGACCTGGAGTCATGCCGGTGACGCCCTGTGGCGGAGGTTGGACTCACGGACATGGGAGCGAACTGAAAACCCATGGATGATCCTCCAGGATGTCTCCCAGGAACGCCTTGAACAATTGGCTGAGGATTCGGATTTCAAGGACGAATTGCGGCGTCTGGCCAAAATCCGCAAGAGCTGTCTAAATGATCCATGCTGGTACGGGAAGACGTATCAAGACGCGGGCTTGAAACAAATTGCTTACTTCAGCATGGAATTTGGCCTGGGTGAGGCACTCCCTTTATATGCAGGAGGATTGGGCATTCTGGCCGGAGATTACCTGAAAGCTGCCAGCGACCTCGGAATACCGCTGG
>WTCF01000040.1 GCA_013138705.1 Deltaproteobacteria bacterium | reverse complement strand
ACTACTTTCAGAGGAGTTAAAGCCAGTGTTATACCAGAATTAATTGAAATAGAGTCATTATATAAGGAGATTGGGGAAGCAAAAGAAACTATTGAAATAGATTATCATGGAGAACCATTTGAAATTGCTTTTAATGCAAAATATCTTATGGATGCCTTATCTGTAATGGATTCGGACAGGGTAGAATTAACTGCCAACAACCCTGAATCTCCATGTCTGCTGAGAGGTAATGAAGATATCGGATTTTTAGGATTAATAATGCCTATGAATCTTGTTAAAGAGGAAAGCAAATAAGAGGATTATCAGTTTAGTCTATGGAAAATAACAATAAAATCAATGAGAATGAACAAGGGTATGCTTCTAAACAGATACAGGTACTTTCAGGACTGGCAGCAGTTCGTAAAAGACCTTCTATGTATATAGGAAATACCTCTATAGAGGGCCTTCATCACCTCGTATATGAAGTGGTGGATAATAGTATTGACGAGGCCATGGTTGGATATTGCACCTCTATAAAAGTCATAATTCAGGAAGATGGAAGCGTTGTAGTTGAGGATAATGGTCGGGGCATACCTGTAGATATTCATCCAACAGAAGGAATACCCGGCCTGGAGCTGGTAATGACCCGTTTACACGCTGGTGGGAAATTTGATCACCAGACCTACAAGGTCTCCGGAGGTCTTCATGGAGTAGGAGTATCAGTGGTCAACGGTCTCTCTGAATTGTTGGAAGCAGAAGTTTACAGGGATGGGAAGGTTTACAGGCAGACCTACAAAAGAGGAGAGCCCGTGGGTCCGATAGAGCTTCTTGGATCTACTGAAAAGCAAGGAACGAAAATAACATTCAAACCGGACCCTCAAATATTTCAAGAGACAACAGAGTATCAGTACGAGATACTACAGGCCAGAATGAGGGAATTGGCTTTTTTAAATCCATCTGTGAAAATATATCTTGAAGATGAGAAGACCGGGAATAATAAAGAATATCACTTTAAAGGGGGAATTACTTCATTCGTAGAGTATCTCAACAAAAACAAAGAGTTGGTTCACGAAGAACCTATTTACATTGTTGGAGAACGGAATCAGGTACAGCTGGAGATAGCCCTTCAATACAACCAGGCGTATTCCGAGAAAATCTTAAGCTATGTAAATAATATACGTACCAAAGAAGGCGGTACTCATGTGGCAGGATTTAGATTGGCCCTGACAAAATGTATTAATAAATACGCCAGTGATGACATTGTACCCAAAAAATTGAGGGAGAAGCTGGAGGGTGAAGACGTAAGAGAGGGCCTTATGTGTGTTATATCAGCCAAGGTCCCAAATCCTCAGTTTGAAGGCCAGACCAAGACAAAATTAGGAAACAGTGAAGTAAGGTCAATAGTGTCTTCAATAGCCCATGAAAAAATTTCAAGCTATCTGGAAGAGAATCCTTTAGTGGCCAAGAAGATCCTTACTAAGGCGGTGGATGCAGCAAGGGCGAGAGAGGCAGCCAAAAGGGCAAAAGAGCTTACAAGGAAGAAGGGCGACCAGGATATGCTTATGGCCGGAAAATTAGCTGAATGTCAGGAAAAGGATCCTGAAAGGAGAGAAATTTTTATTGTGGAGGGTGACTCCGCAGGCGGTAGTGCAAAACAGGGAAGAGACAGGCGCTTTCAGGCAATTCTGCCTCTTCGTGGAAAGATTATGAATGTGGAAAAGGCAAGATTTGACAAGATGCTTGCCAGCGAAGAGATACGCAATCTTGTTGCCTCCATTGGTACGGGTATAGGCGCTGACGAGTTCGATCCATCAAAGGTAAGGTATCATAAGATCATTATTATGACAGATGCCGATGTAGACGGCGCCCATATAAGGACACTCCTGCTGACGTTTTTTTATCGTCAGATGATCACTCTTGTGGAAAACGGTATGCTTTATGTAGCCCAACCACCCCTATACAGGATGGCTTTGGGAAAAAAGAAGGAGTTTTTCTTTAAGGATGAGGTAGAACTCGACAACTATCTCTTTGAAAAGGCTACAAAAAACATGGCTATAAGGCCTGAAAACAGAGAGCGCTCCATTAAAGGAGAAAAACTCAAGACATTTCTGGAAAACATAGTTTCTTATGAAGACGCTTTGGAAGTAATGTCCAGAAAGGGCTTGTGGAGGAAGCTGAGTCAGGACTTAATGATCCTTGGGGTTAAGAATCCCGGTCAGTTTCATGAAGAATCTTTTGTAAGAAGTCTGGCAGAAAAGCTTACGGAAAAGGGATATAAAGTGGGACGGGTCAAGCCCTCAGGTTCTGAGATTTCAGGCTATGAATTCATTGTCGGGGTGAAAGACCTGGCCTATTTGACCGGCAAGGTCGGACCTGATTTGGCACAGCAGGCAGAATTCCGTCGTCTTGTAAAGGCGTATAACAAAGTAGAATTAATGGTTAATACATCCATTGAGGTCTACTCTGAAGATAAACCTGTCAAGAGATTAGACCGGCTTGATGAACTTCTTGGTTTTTTCCGAAACGAAGGGAGAAGGGGTATCTCGACCCAGAGATATAAAGGATTAGGAGAAATGAATCCCATTCAGTTATGGGATACGACCATGAATCCGGAAAAACGGACTTTGCTTAAGGTGACCATCAGGGACGCAGATGAAGCAGAAAGCCTGTTTACTACTCTTATGGGAGAAAAGATTGAACCACGCAGGGAGTTTATTCAGACCCATGCACTGGAGGTTCGGGAGTTGGATATATAAATCATGAGAGGCTCATAAGGGGATATTTGGATGGAGTGTCAAAAGGAAGAAAATATAAAAAGGTGCAACTGTACATATGAACCCTGCCCCAAAAAGGGTATATGCTGCGAGTGTATAAAATATCACCTAAAAATGCGTCAGCTCCCGGCTTGCTGCTTTCCTTCTGAGGCAGAGCGCACTTATGACAGGAGCTTTGAGTTGTTTGCAAAGCTCGTACAGGAGGGAACTATATAATTTTACCCACCAAGTCATAGATATGAGAATCTGTTATTTTAACAGATACTATCTCTCCACAACCGGCGGTTCCTTTGTTTAAATATACTATCCCGTCAATCTCAGGGGCCTGATATCTGGTCCTGCCAACAAGAAGAAGCTCTGTTTCAGAACTCACTCCTTCGACAAGCACCTGTTCAACCCTGCCAACCATATCTGAATTCTTGGCTCTGGATATCCCGGCTTGAATATTCATGATTTCATCTTTTCGGGCCATTGCTGTTTCTGAGGATACTTTTCCGGGCAATTTGTTTGCCATACACTCTTTTTCATCAGAATATACAAAACAACCAAGGTGCTCAAACTCCCACTTTTCCACAAAACCCCTTAATTTTTGAAAATCATCTTCGGTCTCCCCGGGGAAACCCACCATAACCGTTGTTCTGACAGAAGCATGGGGGAGCAACTTACTTATCTGAGACATTAAATCCTCAAGGGCCTTGATGTCATATCTTCTTCCCATAGACCTGAGAATATTGGTGCTTGCATGTTGAATGGGAATATCCAGATAGGGACAAATGGCAGTATTTGAAGCAATGGTTTCAAGAAGTCTGATATTTACTTTGCCCGGGTGCAGATAGAGCAATCGAAACCACGGCAAATCCGTTTCTCCGGCCAGAGCCTCCAACAGATCAGGAAGGGTCTTTCCATCATTCCTGTAAGCTGTGAGATCTTGGGCCACCAGTGTTATTTCCTTAACCCCTTTTGTGGCCAGCGAGTTAACCTCCGACACTATTTCCGTAACAGAGCGGGATGTTTCGTTGCCTCTTAACATGGGAATCAGGCAGTAAGTACATCGATTTGAGCAACCTTCCGAGATCTTGACGTAGGCCCTCCATGGAGGAGTTGTCAACACCCTGGGGTCCGGCGATTGTACCTGGTGTTGTGTAGTCTGGTTTTCGATAAGCAGCGTTACGAGTGATTGGGGCGACCCTGTGCCGAGAAAGATGTCCACCTCCGGCAGTTCCTTTTTTAAATCGTCGCCGTATCTCTGAACCATACAACCCATAACCACAAGGACCTGACGATTAGTTTTTTCCCTTGCCACTGCCAGAATTGTATCTATGGACTCGGATACAGCCTCTTCTATGAATCCGCAGGTGTTTACTATCAGTAAATCCGCTTCTTGGGGATTGTTTGTGAGCTTCAGTCCTGAGTTTGTTGAACCCAGGGAGCCCAGAGCCACCTCGGTGTCTATGGTGTTCTTGGGGCAACCAAGGCTTATGGCAAAGACTTTCATTATGAGAAGAAAAAATGTGAAAAGAAGGAGAAGATGATCAGGGAGATTGCCACAGCACTTCAGTTCGCTCTTTTAACTGATTTTTCGCATCTACCCAGACCAGGATGCTTTTGCCTCCGGCTATTTCGTCTTTAGAATACAAACCATAGGATGCTATAATTATCAGGTCGCCGGGAGCCCCTTTTCTGGCAGCAGCCCCATTAAGACATATAGAGCCAGAGCCCCCTTCTCCTTCTATGACATAGGTGTTAAACCTGCTACCATTTGAAATATTATAGACCATTATCTGCTCAAAAGGTAAAAG
>WTCF01000023.1 GCA_013138705.1 Deltaproteobacteria bacterium | reverse complement strand
ATTATGAGACTACCAATTGCCAGGGATACCACAATGGCTGATCCAAGTACGATTCCCAGCAGAGGACGATAGCCCCATACAAGTGGTTTTCTGGATTTCTTTCTGCGAGTTTTAGCCATAAAGTAGTTATATATAAACATAGTGTTACATTGAGGCAACTACAGAACCGAGAGCGCTATACCAAATCCAAAGTTCTTGAAGGCTTTTAAGCTCTGTGTTAAACAAGACGTCAACTAATCGGGGCGTAGCGCAGCCTGGCAGCGCATCTGCTTTGGGAGCAGAGGGTCGGAGGTTCAAATCCTCTCGCCCCGACCATTTCCTTTTTATTTTTTAATCCACAGATTTCGCAGATTACACGGATTACTCAACTTGGGGGTTTCGCCCCAATTGGAATGTTGGAATACTGGAATTATGGAATAATGGTTCTGGGAGACTGGCAAAAATCCAAGCCTCAACAACCTCCTGTAAGTTCGCCGTTCAGTATGATCTTGGAGAAACAATTATGAACAAAGAGACTTATCAGTGCAGTAAATGTGGAATATGGGCAGATAAGCACAAACTGTGCATTGTTGATGATACCTATTTCTGCACAAGATGTATGTATGGAGATATTGAATCAGTGGAAATTTATCCGATTGGCATTGTAAAAAATAATTTAATTAAATGTCCTACAGGTTTCGGTGTGGTCGGAGACGACAAGATATCCAAAATCATACTTCTCCCCGCTCAAAAAAGTTTTATGTACAAACTTGAGGATGAAAAATATATTACCATTGTTTATTATCTCCACAAGTCAGGACCAGTCAAATCAGTATTTAATAGGGGTCTTGATGGAAAATCGGTTGGAGTTTTTGCTTCTCGCACCCCTAACAGACTTTCCAAAATAGCAATTCAAGATGTCACATTAGTAAAAATAGAAGGGACAACACTCTATGTCGAAGGTCTTGATGCTATTAATGGAAGTCCTGTGCTTGACATCAAATTAAAAACAAATGCAATAAAAAAATAGGTGATTGTAAGGAACAAGTAAATTGTCCTCATGTGGCCAATCTTCAAAATCTGCTAAAAATACTTTTAAGCCGCCCCCTTAAAAACCGAACGGGATGAAATGTTACGGGCTTAAGTATTGAGGGTAGCGTGAATCCAGCCGCATCAAATTCCTCTGGTTGCGCCAGTGGATAACTCAATTCATGGATATGGGCTCCGGAGAGTCCCCGTTTTTGCGATTCCAACCACAGGGGTACATGGTGTGGCTGAAGTCCCAAAATAGTGTATAAGGCCGTGTCCAGAGCCACAGGGTTTGACGATGCGCCGAGCAGGGACAGGTCGAACGGATCTCCGTCGATGGGGCCGGTCCGTTGCATGGTCATCACTCCGTCAACCAGGCTCACGGTTTCCGGCAGGGCCTGCATAGTTTCAATGAGTAAGCTCTCAAAGAGATCAGACATATCACCGTATCGACAGTGTGCCAGAGCCTTGCGAAAACCTACTATGCATCCGAAGAAATTTTTTACTGCCGCTGTGACTCGTAGCTGAGAGTGGGCCTTGAGCTTGGCCACATTAATGATTAAATCCTTCTCCATGGCCTTTTGTGAAATGCCTATGGATATCCCGGACGCAAGACGAATCTTCGTGGGTCGGTTCAAGTTGATGATTTCAATCGGCAAACCATTGAGCGCTTCTGCAAGGCCATTTGCATTTGCCACCTTTTTGGCAGTACCGAATGCCGGGGAATCGCCCACACTGATCCTGGCCCCATAGTCCAGAAAATATTCACAGACAGCCCTGACCACAAGTGGGTGGGTAGTGGCCAGGGCTTTTTTCGGTGTGAGCAGATTGGGTTTGACCAATATTCGAGTACCTCCGGGGGGACGGCACCGGATAGTTTCTAAGAGCATCCCCACTGATTTTTGGACAGGCCTTGGCTCGTATTTGCTGACCCGACAGAGAGCTACTGGAATTGCCATGGATTAGTTATTCCTGGGTATTACTAAAATAAAAGATAATACTTGATTTGCAAGCAGCATGGGCTTCTGGTTATTCTTATTAATTTCTTCCTCCATAGTCCTTTATAATCAATGTCCGAACTTTCAGGGAATTTTTTTTAATAATCGTTGCAATGAATCAACATTACCATGATTTATGCCGAAACATCATTTAGGGACATGAATAGCCGGTATGGAAAGCTGTCTGTCATTGAGTATGTCCAGCAACATGGTCAACAGATTATTTCGGACAAAAGCGAGTTTACTATCATAGGATTAAAACAGTGACTGACTACAACGATGTGATACAAGAATACGTTTTAGCTCCTTGGTCTGTACTTGAACAGTACAGGATAGAGGAAATCCTGAGATATGATCACTTTAGTATTACCTACAGGGCCTCTAATATTAAACTTAACCAACTTGTGGTCATTAGAGAGTTCCTGCCCTGGGATTTAGTGATCAGAAAATCAGACGATGAGATAATTGCCAAATTTTCTTCCGATGAGGATGTCTTTCAGAAGGGACTCAAATACTTCATGGAAGAAGCAGAAGCTCTCTCCAAGTTCAGTCATCCACATATTGTGCGGATATTAAGGTATTTTAGGGCTAATGGGACCGTATACATGGTCATGTCACATGAGGACGGCGTGATTCTCCGAAAGCAACTTGACCAGATGGGGCCGGACAACACTATGCCGGAAGACCGGATCAAGCTTTGGTTGAGAGATATTCTTGACGGCTTAGAAGCCATACATGAAAGGGGAATTTATCATAGAGACATCAGGCCGGATACAATTTTTTTGAAAAAAGACGGCTCTGCCATGCTCATCGACTTCGGGGCCGTATATTATGCTATCAACAGCGAATCCAAAAACGAAAATACGCTTTTACCTTCCGGTTATTCATCCGATGATTTGTATGCTGATGAAGCGGGAGGCGGGTTATGGACCGATATTTATCAGCTCGGTGCCGTAGTTTATGAATGTGTGACAGGACAGGAACCCCCAGACGTCCAAGTCAGGGTTCAATTATCAGCAAATGACGAGCCGGATCCAATTTTGGAGCCATTAAAGCAAGCCGGCGATCGGAGTTACAGTAAGAATTTTCTGGATACCATAGTGCTGGCCATGTCTCCAAATGTGACTGATCGACGGTCAGCGATAGAGGCATTTGAGGAGTTAAAGCTAACGAGTGACGAACTCGTATCGGGAGAAGAGAAGAAAGAAGATGTTTTAGATGAGGTGGTCAGTGTATCCGAACCTGAGGAAATTTCTGTCGAGGAAATCCAATTGGAAACGGAGGATATGGGTGAGGCCGAGGAAGCTATAGAAGAAGAGGTTGGCGACGAGGGTGATATCTCCGAGGTTTTTCAGGCTGAAAGCGAAGAGAAAACCCATGCAGAAGCAGGTGAAGAGGTCAGTGTA
>WTCF01000216.1 GCA_013138705.1 Deltaproteobacteria bacterium | reverse complement strand
CCATGTTCTTGTGCTTGCCAATGATCCCTTTGATGAGGTGTCTGATGAATTCTCATCATCAGCTGTCATTATGAGCGAACGCCTGAATCCTGATGCATATACCATTGCTGAAAAGGTCCGGGAAGACAGCTACTTGTTTGAAATAGCGGAGTGTGACCGTGTTGTTTCGGTTTCAAGGGCAGGAGAGCTTGTCCAGGAGCTTCAGGACCCTGGTGCAATTGAATTTGCTGAATGCATTTTCTCCAATCAGAGCAAAGGTAATCAGTACAACATTGAGATAGACAAAGATATAAGTTGGGGAGAGGTTGTCTTAGACCTTCTTGATAAGGGCGCAACTGCTATTGGCTATAGGAATGCAGGCGAATCCGGATTCAATTTTATACCCAAAAAGGATGATACGATAAAGGCGGGCGCATCTGTAAAATATATCGCAAAAGATCCATTGAAATGAACCTCAGTAGGCTTTCGCAGGGTTTCAACCGCGGGCAAATTGCAATCAAATCGGCATTTGCACCGGTTCCGCCATTTCCCCCATGGGATATGAGCCCAACCATTCCAGAAAGGTGCAGCCTTTTCTAATGGCCTTGATTCCTTCCTGTACAGTCGGTTCTTCTATGTGACCTGCAATATCTACATAGAACAGGTATCTCCAGGGCTCGTTTTTTACCGGCCTGGACTGTATTTTGGTGAGGTTTATTCCAAGTTTTGCCAGGGGCTCAAGTAACTTGAACAGCGAACCCGGGCGGTCCTCAAGGCTTAATAGTAAGGAGGTCTTGTCTTTCCCGCTTGGTTTGGGACACTCATTGCCGAGAACCAGGAACCGGGTGGTGTTTCCTGCAAAGTCCTCGATGTGCCTGGCAACTGTCTGAAGGTTGTAGGTGCGGGCTGCCAAGGGACTGGCAATGGCCGCCACGGAAGAATCAACCGCTGCCCACCGGGCTGCCTGGGCAGTGCTGACCACCTCTTCTGTCGGGACTGCCCGCATGTTACGTTGCAGCCATCCTCTGCACTGGGCCAGGGCATGGGGATGAGAAAGTACGCGGCGGATCTTGTCTATCCTGCCGCTCTGACTGATGAGGTCGTGGGAGATAGGCAAATAAACTTCTCCGCATACCTTGACCTTAAAATCACAGAGCCCGTCCAGGGTCAGGGCTACGGTCCCCTCAACCGAATTTTCTACCGGCACCACCCCATAGTCTGTACGTCTGCGTTCTACTTCTTCAAATACCTCGGTAATGTTCCCCAGGGGAACAAACTCAGGGGCATGGCCGAAGAACCGGGCTGCTGCCATGTGGGTAAAGGTTGTCTCAGGGCCGAGATATCCCAGCCTGGCCGGCCGCTGGGCGTTCCTGCAGGCAGATATGATCTCCCCGAATATGACCCTTAGGCCTTCAGGAGGAAAATTTTTGGCATTTTGCTTCAGAATGTGCTGGATGACTTCCCGTTCGCGGGAAAGATCAAGGGGCTGCTGGGAGGATTCCGCCTTAGTCCGGCCGATTTCCTCCGCCACCTCCAGGCGTTCCTGAAGCAGGCTTACAAGCTCAACGTCTATTTTATCAATTCGCTGTCTGAGGCGTTTGAGTTCTTGATACTGACTGTCATCCATTATTTGGACCGATCATCTCTCTGATGGCAATTAGTTCATGCCGGATTTCCTTGAGCAACTTATTGGTCCTGTCTCCGGCATCCTTCATCTTTTGTTCTTCTGTGATCCGCCTCCTGGCACCGGCTATAGTAAATCCTTCATCGTAAAGAAGAGTTTTTATACGCCTTATAAAATCTATATCTTCAATCCTGTAAAGACGTTGTTTTGCAACCCTGTGGGTATGGATTTGCCGAAATTCGCCTTCCCAGTAGCGAAGCACATGAGGTTCAACCCCGATCAGCTCACTTACCTCACCTATCCGGTAGTATTTCTTCCCCTGTCCTGGCATTTACGATCCTCTTAAGTAACCGGCTGGGGCGGAAAGCCACTGTGCGCTGGGCGGGAATAATAATCGGCTCCCCATTAACAGGGCTGGTCCCTCTGCGTGCTGACTTTTGCACGCTGCGCAGGGCACCAAACCTCACAATCTTCACCTGATCGCCATTGATCAGTGATGCCTTGATCTGGCTGAAGATCTCATTGACCAGTTGCAGGCTGACACGCAAGGAATAGCCAAGCTCATTGCTTACTGTCTCCGCGATTTCCCGTTTGGTCAAGGCCCCCATCAGTCCCTCAGCTTTGCCTTATAGGATTGAAGAACAGAGCGGACCATTGGATCATGGACTTCTGAGACCTCATGGTCTGAGAGTGTATGATCCAAAGCCCTGTATGTAAAGCGCATGCCTATGCTCTTTGAGCCTTCTGGAACAGGTTTTCCCCTGTAAATATCAAAGATCCGCACTTCTTCAAGAAAATCCGGGGCCTGTCCGGAAATATATTCCAGGAGATCTTGAGCAGAAAGCCTGTCCGGGACAATTACTGCAATATCCCTCTCCACAGCAGGATACCTGGCAAGGGGAGTGAATTTAAGCTGCCGGGACGCGGCTGTTTCTAAAGCATTAAAAGAGAGTTCAAACAAAAATACCGGCCCGTCTATATCCCAGAATTTCAAAATATCCGGATCGATTTGCCCAAAGCTGCCCAGGACGGAATTTCCCCCCCATACTACACCGGCTGAAGTGCCTGGCAGGTAAAAAGGACCATCCGGTGTCTCTAATATGGTTTTCCATTCGGAGATCCCAAGGGCCTGGAGCAACCCTTGCAGCACTCCTTTTAAATCAAAAAGATCTACCTGCTCCTTTGGCCATGACCATGATTCAGGATAGCGCGCCCCTGTGCACAGGGCAACTATTCTCTGTTCTTCAAGAGGAAGTTCACCTGTTCCCTTTGCATAAAATACAGTGCCGATCTCAAAAAGTCCAAGGTCCATGTTCCGCCTCGCCTGGTTTCTGGCTACTGTCCCCATCAACGAGGGGATGATACTGGTCCTCATTACCGACTGATCATCGCTCAAGGGGTTCTGTACACTTACCATCTGCATCCTTGGATCATTTTTGCCCAGACCCAGTGCATCTATTTCCTCTGGTGACATAAAACTATATGAGATCACCTCGGTCATGCCCTGAGATGAAAGGATATTTCTTATCCTGTGAACAAGCCCTTGAGACGGTTCCGGGGCCCTGGCGGCAATCCCGGCCCTGGGTACCTGAGTCGGTATATTGGGAAAACCGTGGAGTCGGGCTATCTCTTCTACCAGATCAACCTCTTCTTTCAGGTCAAGACGGTATGTGGGCGCCATTCCTTTGATTTTTTCATCGTCAACATGACTAAGCTCAATACCAATCCTTTTCAGGAATTGGGCTATCTGTCCGGGCTCAAGCCCTGTGCCGAGAAGCTTGTTGGCCCTCTCAGGACGAAGAGACAGATATCCGGGTTTATAGGGTCTTGGATAAACATCCTTAATCTCTTGAACCAGACAGCCGCCGGTTACCTGACCAATAAGCTCCACTGTCCTGTAAAGTGCACTTATTACTCCTTCCGGGTCAACACCCCGCTCAAACCGGTATGAGGACTCTGTAATCGTTTTAAGGGCCTTGGATGTCCTTCTTACCTGCGTTGGAGCAAACCAGGCGCTTTCAAGGAGTATGCGCTTTGTATCATCATTGACCTCGGTTTCAGCCCCGCCCATGACACCGGCCACTGCCACCGGCCTCTCCGCATCTGCAATGACCAGCATATCCGGCCGGATTTCTCTGTCCTTTCCGTCAATGGTCTTTATCTTTTCTCCAGGCCTTGCCGGCCTGACTTTAATAGCCGGTCCTGTCAGCATATCCAGATCAAAGGCATGGAGCGGTTGTCCTCGTTCTATCAGTACGTAGTTTGTCACATCCACTACATTGTTTATCGGCCTGATTCCACTGGCCTGCAATCTCATAGCCATCCAGTAAGGTGAAGGACCGATCCTGATCCCTTCCATTACGGCAGCCGTATATCTGCCGCACAGGTCAGGGGTTTCTATGGAAACAGGGATTGGATGATTGGATGATTGGATGATTGGATGATTGGGGGATTGTCAGGGGGATGCAGTATATGGCGGATACTTCCCTGGCGACTCCCAGTACGCTGAGACAGTCAGGACGGTTTGGCGTAACGGCAATATCCAGGACCCAGTCTTTCAGACCCAGAACATCCACAAGGGACTTCCCCGGCTCGCGTCCAGGGGCAGGTTCCAGTACGAGGATTCCTGTTTCATCATCGCCGATACCAAGTTCAGCCTCTGAACACAGCATTCCATCAGAGCGTATTCCATAGATGTCAGAAGACTCCACGGTCGTACCGTTGGACAACACGGTCCCATGCCTTGCCAGAGCCGCTAATTGCCCCTTCTTTACATTAGGGGCCCCGCAAACCACGTCAAGCTTCTGTTCGTCTGCGATTACCGTGCAGACCTGCAAATGCGACGCGTGAGCGTGGGGTGCGATCTCCTCAACCGAGCATACTACGACCGGGGCAAGACCCTTGTATGCAGGCTCTATCTCCTCTACTTCAAGACCGGCCATGGTGAGATCTTCTGCCAGAGTCTCTACAGGCACTGTAAAATGTACAAACTCTTTGAGCCAGGAGGTCAGGATTCGCATAAGATCACTTTATTAATCAAAACTGGTGAAGGAAACGCAGGTCGTTATCATAGAAAAGGCGGATATCGTCAATACCGAACCTGAGCATTGCGATTCGCTCTACCCCAAGGCCGAATGCAAATCCGCTGAACTCTTCAGTATCGTAGCCCACGTGCCTGAATACCGCGGGATGTACCATGCCGGCTCCCAGCACCTCCATCCAGCCGGTCTGGGAACATATCCTGCAGCCCTTGCCTCTGCATATGACGCACTGAATGTCTATTTCCGCACTGGGTTCTGTAAACGGAAAGAAGCTCGGTCTGAAGCGTACCAAGGTGTCCGGATCAAATATCTGTTGGACAAAGGCGGTCAATACTCCCTTGAGACCTGCAAAGGAAACATCCCTGTCCACCATAAGCCCTTCCACCTGATGGAACATCGGGGTATGAGTTATATCAGAGTCACACCTGTACACCTTGCCTGGTGCAATTACGCGCATTGGCGGCCTGTGCCTCTCCATGGCGTGTATCTGTACGGGAGAGGTATGAGTTCGGAGCAGGACCTTGTCATCAATATAAAACGTGTCCTGCATGTCCCTGGCAGGGTGGTCCGGGGGGATATTCAGGGCCTCAAAGTTGTAGAAATCAAGTTCTACTTCAGGACCCTGGGCCACGGTAAAGCCCATCCTCTCAAATACAGAACAGATCTCATCCATCACCTGGGTGATGGGGTGCAATCTGCCAAGCCGTCTCTGCCTTCCGGGAAGTGTGGGGTCCAGTCCTGGAATAAAGGTGCGGATATGAACGTCCTTTAACGCCTCCTTCCGGGCATTGATGGACGTCTCTATCTCCTTCTTGAGCTTGTTGGCCAGTTGCCCGATCTTTGGGCGTTCCTCAGCAGAAAGCTTCCCTATGGCCTTTAAGACCATGGTCAGCTCCCCTTTACGGCCAAGGACCCTGACTCTTATATTTTCAAGATCTTCCTCGCTGGACGCTGATTCTGTGGACTCAAGGGCCTGAGTCCTGATTTCCTCTAGGCGCTCCTGCATATATCCGGTTCTTTATCAGGCGCTCTTTGCAGTTTCTACAAGGGAGGAAAAGGCATTGGAGTCTGTCACTGCGATATCGGC
>WTCF01000161.1 GCA_013138705.1 Deltaproteobacteria bacterium | reverse complement strand
GGCCTGTCCTTCTGGGAGGCCTTGTGGGCCACCCGGGCTGGAAACGTGTTTACTACCCACACTCCGGTTACCACCGGCTTTGATACCTATAGCCCGCTACTGATCGAAAAATATTTTCCATATTTCAGGGATTATCTGGCAAAGCTTGGCATTTCATCAAACGAACTGCTGGCCCTGGGCCGCAAAGACCCGCATAACTCGAGGGAGCCCTTCAATATGGCTTATTTAGCCATGCGCGGCTGTTCTACGGTTAATGCAGTAAGCCGACTGCATGGAACAGTAAGCCGGCGAATATTTCAGGACCTTTATCCCGGCTGGCCTGAACGGGAGGTGCCGATCAGCCACGTCACCAACGGCGTACACGTCCCATCCTGGGATTCCCCATGGTCAGATGACCTCTGGACGCAGGCGTGCGGCAAGGGGCGCTGGCTGGACAACGTGGAGGCTCTGGCAGATTCGATCCGTCGCATTCCCGATGAACAGCTATGGGGATTTTGTGCCGAGGAGCGCCGAGACCTGGTAAACTACGCGCGCGAGCGGCTGGCCAGGCAGTTGGGACAACGAGGTGCAGAATCTGAAGTTATCGCGCAGGCATATACGATCCTTGATCCGAATGTTCTTACACTGGGTTTTGCGCGCCGCTTTGCCGAGTACAAGCGTCCAAATCTGTTGCTGGAAGATCCTGAACGGCTGGCCCGAATCTTCACGAATCCGGAGCGGCCTGTTCAGCTCATAGTGGCAGGCAAAGCCCATCCGGAAGATGAGGTAGGCAAACGCCTGGTGCAGGCCTGGGTGGAATTTGAGCAGCATCCGAAAGTGCGCAACCATGTGGTTTTTCTCGAAGACTATGACATCACACTTGCCCAGGAGCTGGTACAGGGCGTAGATGTATGGATCAACACGCCGCGCCGGCCGTGGGAGGCCTGCGGCACCAGCGGCATGAAAGTACTGGTCAATGGGGGCTTGAACCTGTCGGAGCTGGACGGCTGGTGGGCGGAGGCTTACAGCCCGGAAATAGGCTGGGCACTCGGTGACGGTAAAGAACATTCCGAACCTGGCTGGGATAGCGCGGAGGCCGAACAACTCTACTATCTGTTAGAAAACGAGATCGTCCCCGAGTTCTATGCGCGCGATTCGGAAGGAATCCCGCGATCCTGGGTGGCACGCATGCGGGCCAGCATGGCCCAACTTGCGCCGGAGTTCAGCAGCAACCGCATGGTGCGTGAGTATGTTGAGAAAATTTACCTGCCGGCCGCCTACACATTTCAGCACCGAAGTGCGCAGAACGGTAAGCTTGCAAAGGAACTCCATTCCTGGGCGACAGAATTGAAAAAATACTGGCATGAGGTCCATTTTGGAAATATCGAGGTCCTCCAGAAGGAAAATAAGTGGTCTTTTTCGGTTCAGGTGTGTCTTGGAGAATTGGAACCGGATATGGTTCAGATTGAACTCTATGCGGAGCCTCAAGATGGGGAGGAACCTGTCTGTGAACCGATGAAACGAGGTGACGCGATCCCCGGCGCCGTCAATGGCTATTTCTACCATGCACAAATCGCGGCAACGCGTCCTGCCGAAGATTTTACGCCTCGCATCATGCCTTATCATCAGGATGTGCATGTCCCCATAGAAGCGCAGTTAATATTGTGGCAGCGATAATGGTATCAAAATAAGCTTGTCCCACCGAAGTCCGGCCTCAGGTCAGATCCATGCCGGAAGTTGAGAAATCTTCAGTAAGGGCCATGAGCGCCATTCAAAAAGTTTTTTTTGGAGGCGGAAGCGCCATCAGCATCGAAGTCCTGGGACATGATCTTGATTTAACCAATCAGGCTGCTAATAAAATCCGCAACATTGTGGAACAGACCCCCGGCGCAATAGATGTCCGGATCTCCAGAAAAAAACCACGCCCCGAGATAAAAATAATCCTGGATCGGGACAAGGCCGCATCTTTGGGGTTAAACGTGGCCATGGTGGCCGATGCCTTAAGAACCAACTATTATGGTTTTGATGACACAAAATTCAGGGAAGCCGGGGACGATTTTGATATCAAACTCAGATTAAAAGAAGAACAGAGGCGCAGTATCCGTGAAATCGGAGAAACCACTTTAACCACAATGACCGGCAAAATCGTTAAATTGAGAAATGTTGCGTCTGTCGTCGAAACCCACGGCCCTGTTGAGATAGAACGTAAAAACCGCGTGCGTGTGAACAGAGTACAGGCCGGAGTCCAGGGCCGGCCGCTTGGGGACGTGGTCAAGGATGTCCGCCGGGAGATGAAATCCATAAACTGGCCCCCCGGAGTCTCCATCGAATGGGGCGGCGAAGTAGAAGAACAGCGAAAGGCGTTTCGTGATCTAACCCTTCTTTTGATCCTGGGAGTGATCCTTGTCTATATGGTGATGGCCGGGGAATTCGAGGATTTCGTAGATCCGTTCATTATCATGTTCTCGGTACCCTTTGCCTTTGTCGGCGTAATATGGGCGTTTTTAGTAACCGCGACCCCCCTTAACCTCATGAGTTTTATAGGTGTAATAATGCTCATGGGAATCGTGGTTAAAAACGCCATCGTACTGGTGGACTACACCAAACAGTTGCGCGGCCGGGGGATGGAATTTGCAGAATCGATTGTAACGGCAGGCAA
The DNA here is from genome assembly GCA_013138705.1 of Deltaproteobacteria bacterium. The sequence goes on along the minus strand of WTCF01000161.1, from coordinate 27,123 downwards.
GACACGATTACGGCCCGTGATGATGACAAGCTTGACGACAATTTTTGGCATGGCCCCATTAGCCCTTTCCAGAGGGGAAGGCTCGGAAGTATGGAATGCATTGGGCATAACCGTCATCGGAGGGCTGCTGGTCAGTGGGCTTGTGACATTAATTCTGGTGCCTCTTTTGTATTCGCTGGTTCACGGGCGCAAGTCAGCACACTGAATTCCCTCAAAAAAATTGACAATTAATCCAAGGATCCCCTCTTGACAATGTGACAGTATGTTCTTATTTATGAATAAAGATTCACGTCATGAAATTATAATTTTTTCACTTGTTGATACAAGGCCATCGGAGATCAATCATGTACTACAAGAAGCTACCCCGGCGGGAAAGAGAAAGACTCAGGCGTCGTAATGAGATGCTTGCTGCCGCGCTCAAGCTTTTTTCAGAAAAGGGCTACTACAACGTCTCGATGCATGAGATCGCTCAAAAGGCAGAATTTGCCATTGGGACTCTGTACAAGTTTTTCAGAAACAAAGAGGACCTCTACAAGACCTTGATAAGATCCACAGCAGAAGAGTACCACCGGGTTCTCAAGGATGTTCTCGACCAGGAAACCGATGTCCTGTCCTCGGTAAAGAATTACATTGCGGCCAAAGCAGAGTTCTTTTCAGACAATTTTGTCACATTACGCCTCTACTTTGCCGAAACCCAGGGAGCGAGCTTCAACATCAAGGCCGGGCTCGATCAGGACGTCCGCAAGCTATATAACGAAATAATAGAGCAACTCTCCTCTATCCTTGGAAAGGGCGTTCGGGACCAAGTCTTCTGCAAGACGGATCCCCATTATATGGCTGTGGCCCTTGATGGAATCATTAACTCCTTTCTTTTATCCTGGATGGAGGACCCGAAGCGGCATCCATACAAGAAAGGCGTTCCAATAATCACAGATATATTTCTTAGAGGGGTAAGGAGGTGATGGGACAAATTAAACACAGACACGGACAGCACGGGGATCAGAAACAAATGACAAACCAACCATTAGAGGTGCAGCATGTTAAAAGAGATGAAAGAACAGATCATTGAGTCATTTGAAAAGGTAATGAAGAGTGGCGAGGTGACAGCGGCACAGGTCCGGGACATTGTTCAGAATGCCGTGTCGGACACTGCCGGAAAGGTGAAAGAAGGAGGGATAACCCTGCGCGAGATTGCCAGGGAGGCCTCTGCCACAGCCACGGATGGACTCAAAAAGAAAGGAATTGCCACCAGGGAGCGCATCACGGCGGCAGTCGAGGGGGCAATCGACGGCATCAAGTCCACGGAACAGAGGGCTATGGACAGGACCCGTCAAGAGATCCAACAACTAAAGACCCGTCTAGGTGGAGAGGAACAGAAACTGTCTGAAGATGTGCGCGAGGCCATGGAAGGCACCAGACAGAGCAGCGAGGCCTTTACAGGAGAGATGAAAGAACACATAGAGACCGCTGTCACCGATACCAAACTGAAATACGCGGAACTTTTAGGCCTGACCGGGGAAACCGTCAAACAGGCTGTGAAACAGGTAATTGATACCGGAAAGGACATAGAAGAAACTGTTGCCCAAATCACCAAGGATGCAACGGAAAAGGCCCTTGCCGAGGCGCATTTCAGCGCGGACAGAATAAGAAAAGTATCTCATGCCGTAATTTCCGCCGCAGTTGAGACCGCAGAAGAGGCCGATACCAATATAAGCGAGGTGGTCAGGGGTGCAGTACAGGGAACCAGAGAAGGTATCACCTCTGCAGTGGAGTCCACAAAAGAGACACTGTCCGCCGCAGGTGCAAAGACCAAGTCCTTTGTCACAGAGGACCTTGCTCAGACCAAGGAAGACCTTGAGGCCGTTGAGGACCTGTTTCTTGAGACCATACGCGGAGTAGCCGGCAAGTCCGGCAAGGTGGCAGGTGAGGTGCTCACTGAAATTGCAGACCATGCCAGGAAAACCCCCTCTACTCTGAAGGAGAAGGCAGGTGAAGCCGCTGAGACAGTCTCAAATCGTCTTAAGGAATTAGGCAAAGATACTTTTGGTAAAGCGGCGCAGCTCACCGAAGAGACTGTACATACCGCAGCCGAGGAGACCAAGGAACTGTCAAAACGGGCACTGGATATAGCAAAGGGAGCGGTATCCGGGATGATCCGGGGTGCAAAGGACGTCTTGAAAAAGGATAAGGACGACAAGTCATGAAAAGGGCAATTTCAGCTACACTTTTAGCACTCTGGCTGATCATTGGTTTTGCAGCGCCTGCAGTTTTTTCAGCCGAGCAGGCGGGCCAGCCAAAAGACAGGGGAGTCACGGAAATTGAGTGGCAACAGGCCCTCAAGGCACAGGTCGCCCTGGCCAGGGCAAAAGTCAATCTTCTCAAGGCACGTACCGAGCTTTGGCTGGAGAAAAACAGTGAGGCTGCTCTCCAGAGCCTCGAAGATGCCAAAACGAATCTACGCCAGGCATACGGGACGGCCGATACGGTTACAAGAAGGCGAATTTCAGATATTGAGAAACAGATCAAGGGCGCGGAGACCTCCCTGCGCACAAAAAGCGACCAGGCCTACTCGAAGTTGACCGAGTTGGCTGATAAAAGCGAAAGCACTCTCAATGCAGCCATAGCGGAGACTCAGACCAAGGCGACCGTCCTCAAAAAGGAGACCTCCACCAGGATAGCCCTGGTTCAGGCCCGGGCCGCTGCCCTTAAGGCCAGTATTGCCCTTGAGATAGAACAGTCTCCGGAGAAAGCCGAGCAAGCGCTGAAGGATGCCCAGGGGTATCTGGCAGAGGCCAAAACGAGTGCCTCCAAACGGACTGCCGAAGGTATTGCACAGCTTGAGCTCGATGCAAAAGCAGCCAAGCAGGCCGTCACTGAAGGCGTCAGTGAGGCCAAGGGAAAAATCAACGCTCTGGCGCTGCATACCGAAGAGCAGCTTCAGGCCTACGGCAAACAGGTGGGGGAAAGCGAGGAGGTGGTGCTGCTCAAGAAGCGTTACGCCGAGCTTGAAGCCCAGGCTGCCCTGCTTAAGGCCCAATTGGCAGCTAGTGCAGATGCGACCAGGGAACAGGCCCAATCCTATCTTGACGAGGCAAAGGCCTGGTATGTCCGGGCCCAGAGTCAGGCCGAGGAAACCGCCCGGCTGGAGTTACAGAAAATGCAAAAACGCATAGATGACACTAAGGTCGCCCTGAAGGAAGGGGAAAAGCAGGCCGGTAAAAAGCTTTCCGACCTCCTTAAATCAGCGGCTGAGATGGTGGAGGTCAAAGGAGAAGAATAGAGTCGCCTGAAATCCGGACGGCCCTTACATCATGACCTGGTCGTCCGGGTTTAACCCGATGAAATGCAAATCTTACAAAGACTTATCCGTCACTATGCTATGGTGGACGGTCTTGGTCATGGATGCCCTTTGCTTTGCAATGCTGGTTACGGTACTACCTGTACGTCTGCGCAATGGGTCGGGTCTGCGAGTTGCGACCTCAGCACTTCTTAAGGTAGCAGGAGTCAAGGTGAAGGTGGAGGGACTGGAAAATATCCGCCACGATCAGACATATATCTTTGCAGCCAACCATCAGAGTTGGTTTGACTCGTTCGTGCTCTGTACTATCCTGCCGGTTCCTGTGACTTTTGCCACCAAGAAAGAGATGTTCCGGGTTCCTGTTTACAGTTATATTATGCGCCAGCTGCAATTTGTCTGCGTGGATCGAGACCGCCCAAGGAATGTAGTAAGGGGAATTGATTCGATTATTGCCCTGCTCCGTTCCGGACTGTCGCTTGTCATCTATCTGGAGGGAACGATGAGCAAGGCCGGAGAGCTTGGATCATTCGGCAGAGGTTCCGTGCTCCTGGCCGCCAGGACAGGTATTCCCATCATCCCTATCACTGTCGTCGGTACACGGGAGATCATGCCACCGGGGAAATGCCGTATCAGTTACGGCAGGCGGGTGAGGATCTTTATCTCAGATGCCGTGAAAGTGGATGCGGCTGACCGGGAAAGACAGGCCGTTGTTACAGAAAGGATAAAACAGCGAATAGCAGAGAATCTATAGTGTATATAAAAGATGGTCGGCATCCTTCATAGCAAGCCAAAAGTAGTTTACATCTAAACTAAGCGATTAGCCTTTAGCGGTTAGCTATTAGTTTAATGATTATCGGTCTGCCGCCCTGAAAGGTCGGTCTGCCGCCCTGACAAGCAGGATGTTCTGCTATTACAAACATTTACCCGTTGGGTGTTATTTCTAATTAATGTAATGCCTTGATTTTTCAAAGCTAAAACCTAATGGCTATCGGTCTGCCGCCCTGACAAGACAGCTAATCGCTCAACTTAGGAAAAACATCCCACAAAGGAGAGAGACAATGCGACGTTCGGACTTCCACTATTTTCCCCTTGCATTACCCTTTATTCTCATTTTTCTGTTTCTCTTCATCTTCGTGTTCACTTTGCTCCAGATTGGAGTCCTTGGATATGCCTATGAGAAGATAGGGATCAACCCGCGGTATATTTTCAGCTTACTGTTCCTGTCTCTTGTGGGGAGTGGCGTCAATATCCCTGTGGTAAAACTACCTTCGAAAGATGTGCTTTCAGGCCAAGAAATCACCTTTTTCGGCATGCGGTACATTGTTCCCTCGGTTCAAAAGTGGACACGAACGGTTGTGGCCATCAACGTTGGCGGAGCTATTATCCCAACCCTTCTCTCACTCTACCTCTTGGTGAAGAACGGGTTATATGTCCAAGGCCTCGTGGGCGTGGCTATCGTGACGATTATCGTCCACTGGATGGCCCGGCCTGTCAAAGGCGTGGGGATTGCCGTGCCGATTTTCATCCCTCCCGTGGCGGCCGCTGGCGTTGCTCTCTTGCTTTCACAGGAGTCAGCCCCCGCTCTGGCCTATATTGCAGGGACCATGGGAACCTTAATCGGCGCGGATCTCCTGAACCTTGGCAAGATTCAAGGGCTTGGCGCCCCTGTCGCCTCCATCGGAGGGGCCGGAACCTTTGATGGGATCTTCTTGACAGGGATCCTGGCTGTTTTGCTGGCTTAAGGGCAGGGACGGTCATTCCTGTCCTTCTAGCCCTCCTAATGTGGGAATTAGTTTTTGTTGCCTTCAGTCGTGGTGGGATTGCGTTGAATGCAATCCAAAATACAGAAAGGAGCAATTATCATGACAAAATTGGCTTTCTTTAATGTAGATGAAAAAGAACAGGCTGTGTTGTTAAAGGCATTTGAGGGGGAAAAAGCATTTGAATTGAGTTTTCGTCAAAAGCCTCTTGATGTACACACGGCAACTATTGCAAAAGATGCGGATGGAATGGGAATATTCATCCAATCTAAGATCACACAGGAAATACTGGACCTTCTGCCTCAACTAAGCATAATTGCTACTATGTCCACCGGTTTTGACCATATTGACTTAGATGCATGCAAGTCTCGAAACATCACGGTATGCAATGTCCCCGCTTACGGTGATAACACGGTGGCAGAATATGCCTTTGGTCTCATCATAGCCCTGGCCCGTAAATTGAGGCCAACATTTGAACGGGTAGAAAGGGGGATTTTTAGCCGTACCGGTCTTATGGGTATGGATATTAAGGGAAAGACACTCGGTCTGGTAGGAATGGGTCGAATCGGTTCTCACATGGCAAGGCTTGGATGGGCCTTCGAGATGAGGGTAATTGCCTATGATCTGAGGCCAAACGCAACTCTTGTAGAAAAATTTGGGGTGACGTTTTTGAGCCTGGATGAGGTATTGCAGCAGGCGGACGTTATCAGCCTCCATCTGCCATATCTTCCGTCTACCCATCACCTGATTAATGCAGAGAGATTGCGATTGCTCAAACCCACAGCCTTACTTGTCAACACCGCGCGTGGAAAGGTCGTTGATACGGAAGCTGTTTCTGTAGCCTTGCGTGAAGGCAGACTGGGAGGAGTAGCCCTGGATACCTTTGAGGGTGAAGAGATCTGGATTGAAGAAGAATTTCTCAAAAGAGATGATCTCGCAGCCATCACGCTGAGGGAGGCTATGGAAAGTTTTTCAATCATGCGTTCAGAACGAGCAATCCTGACGCCGCACAATGCGTTCAATACCAGGGAGGCCCTGGAGCGAATTCTGGTCACCAGTGCTGAAAACCTCAAAGCCTATTTTAGCAGCAATCCACAGAATGTGGTCTCAGCGGCGCCTTAAGCTTCATCTCAGCGATGGGGGATCAAGTTAACGCGCTGATCATCCATATTTCTTCCAATATCATCCCGGCAATGTTACAATTTTATTCGACCTGCCCGGAGAACAAGGCTATGCTTGGGAGCAACCCGAGCGCCGGATTCTATATGAAGTAACAAACAAAAATGGATAAAAGACCTTGAGTTTATCAGAGCATAACCGGAGACATCCTAAAAAGATAGGCCTGGCCCTAGGCAGCGGTTCTGCTCGCGGGTGGGCCCATATAGGAGTGATCCAGGCCCTGAGCGAAGCAGGTATTCGCGTGGACTGCGTGGCCGGCACCAGCATCGGCGCCATGGTAGGGGCAGTCTACGCTTCCGGAAAAATCGATGAGCTGGAAAAGATTGTCCTGCAATTCGACTGGAAACATATCCTCCATTTCTTCGATATCGTGTTCCCCAAGTCCGGACTTATCGACGGGATGAAAGTCGCTGATTTTATACGGAGCCACGTGGAGGAAAAAAATATCGAAGAACTCCCCATTCCCTTTCGCGCTGTAACCACAGACCTGACCACGGGTCATGAAGTGGTCATACAAGATGGAGACGTTATTGAAGCCGTAAGAGCCAGCATCTCTTTCCCAGGTATTTTCACGCCAGTGAGAAAAAACGGTAAGATTCTGGTCGACGGCGGCATGGTCAATCCTGTTCCTGTAAGTGTAGTAAGGGAAATGGGAGCTGATTTCGTCATCGCTGTTGATCTCAGCCGCGATATCGTGACCAAGAGAGCGACCAGACTTGCACCCATTGCCGGCGCCATCCCAGTTGTGTCAGGCGCTGAAGCCGGTTGCAACCCCACAGTAAAAACCAGGATATCGGCTCTTATAAACAAAGAGCTTGGGTTGCTTGATGTCCCGGCCTTCAGACAGATCAGGCAATGGATGGGCCAGGACCCGTTGCCGAGCATTTTTGAAGTATTAATAAATTCTATCTACATTATGGAAAATCGGATTGCTGTCACAGGGCTACAGGTCTATCCTCCTGATCTGCTGATTCGACCAAAACTTGGACACATTCGATTACTGGAGTTTCATCGGGCCAATGAAGCCATTGCCGGGGGATACCAGGAGGCCAAGGCTCAAATTCGGCCTTTGACGGGTAAAGGAGGAGGTTTTGATCATCCGTAAAATAGGTATCATCGGACGCACATATCACCATGTCCAGCGCTACCGCCAAATTCTTTCTGTGCTTTTCAAGTACGGATTCGGCGACATGGTGGACATTCTGAAGGTAGAGCAGTATCTGGAGATCGGCCTCCAGATGATATCCCGGAAAAGGCGGGAAAAGATAGAGTCGCTTTCCAGGGCGGAGCGGGTAAGAATGGCTCTGGAGGAGCTGGGCCCGACGTTCGTCAAGCTTGGCCAGGTCCTCTCGACCCGTCCTGACCTTTTGCCTGTGGAGTTCATGCAGGAACTTGAGAAGTTGCAGGACCATGTTCCTTCCTTTGACTGCGCTGAGGCCAGGAGGATCATTGAATCGGAGCTCGGCGCTCCCATTGACGAAATTTTTCAGACCTTCGATGAGTCCCCTCTTGCCTCGGCCTCCCTGGGACAGGTACACAGGGCCAGGCTCGCCAATGAGGACGAGGTGGTTATCAAGGTCCAGCGGCCGGACATCCGCAAGACCATCGAGGTGGATATGGAGATCATGCTCCACCTGGCCACCCTTATGGAACGACATCTCGCAGGCTGGGATGTCCACCGTCCTACCAGGATTGTGGAAGAATTCTCCCGCACACTGGAAAAGGAACTTGATTACACGCTGGAGGCCTCCCATATGGAGCGTTTTGCAGGCCAGTTTGCCGGCGATCTCACTGTTTACGTCCCGAAAGTTTATCGTGAGATGACAACCAGCCGGATTCTTACCATGGAGTATATCGATGGCGTCAAGGCTAATAACATCCAACTCATGAGAGATAGAGGTCTCGACCCGCGTGAGATCGCCCGCCGGGGCTTTGATCTTATTATGAAACAGATCTTCGTACACGGGTTTTTCCACGCAGATCCGCACCCGGGGAACATCTTCATTCTTCCGGACAATGTCATTTGCTATCTGGACTTCGGGATGATGGGCCACATCAGCCGGAAGAGCAGGGAAGACTTTGTTGACATGGTGGCGGCCTCTGCCAATAAGGATGAGGTGAAGACGGTAGACGCCCTGCTGAGGCTTACTGAATGGGAAAAGGAACCGGATATTGAATTACTTCAGAGGGACATGGCGGAATTCATGGACCAGTACCTGTACCGGCCACTTAAGGAGTTGGAAATGGGAAAGATGCTTCAACTGCTCCTGAAAACGGCTTCAAGACATCGAATAAGGATTCCGCCGGATCTGTTCCTCATGATGAAGGCGCTGAGCACGGTGGAGGGCGTCGGCCGGGTCCTGGACCCGGACTTTAATTCTATAGAGCGGGCCACGCCATTTATCCAGCAAATCAAGAGAGATCGCCTCCATCCCAGACGTATTGCCGCTGATATGGCGGACTACAGCATTGAAACTTTACAGCTTCTCAAGGAAATACCGGGTGAATTCCGTGAGATCCTGAAGCTGGCCAGACGGGGCAAGCTGAAGATGGAGTTCGAGCACCAGGGTCTGGAACCTATGCTCTCAAGCCACGACAGGATCAGTAATCGTATTTCCTTTGCCATAGTGCTGGCCGCCCAGATTATTGGTTCCTCCCTGATCGTTTTAGCAGATATCCCGCCCAAATGGCATGAGATACCGATTATCGGCCTTTCAGGCTTTCTGGTGGCCGGGGTGATGGGCTTCTGGCTGCTGGTTTCAATCCTGAGAAGGGGGAAGATGTAAAGGTGGAAAATAGCGCAAAGTGAATCTAAGGAGCACCAGGTTTGGAGATAGCATGAAACTTTTTTTACTGAGCTTTTTCTTTGTCTTAGGTTTCAGTTTTTTTTGTGGATGTAAGGCTAAGGAAGAAGCCGGATTACCACCAGTCATTCCCATGAAGGATTTTTTCAGGAACCCTGAGAAAGCAGGGTTTCAATTATCACCTAATGGCCAATACCTTGCCTTTATGGAGCCATGGAAAAACAGGATGAATGTCCATGTCCGAAAAATTGGCGAAAAAAAGGCCATCCGTATTACCAACGCAACAAAAAGGGACATCGCGGGATACTTTTGGGCGAATAATCATCGTATCGCCTTTGTACAGGACAAGGGCGGCGATGAGAATTTCAGGCTGTATGCCGTGGATATTGATGGCTCCGGTCTGAAGGAATTAACGCCCTTCGATCAAGTGAGGGTTCGAATTATAGATGACCTGGAAGATAATGAAAAAGAGATGATCATAGGAATGAATAGGCGTGATAAACGCATATTCGATGCCTATCGTATCAATATCAATACCGGTGAGATGAAGATGGTCGCCAAGAATCCGGGTAATATTGATGGTTGGCTTACCGACAATAACGGTGAATTACGTATAGCAACCACTTCAGACGGTGTTAACACCAGTATTTTGTATCGCGATAAGGAGACGGATGATTTTCGAGTTGTCTTCACCACAAATTTTAAAGAGACGCTCGCCCCGCTCTTTTTTAGTTTTGACAACAAATATATTTACGTCTCCTCCAATATCGGGCGCGATAAGCGTGCCATAGTAAAATATAACCCTGATAAAGACAAAGAACTTGAAGTTATTTTTGAACACCCTCAAGTCGATGTTTCCAGTCTCTTGAGGTCGAAAAAGCGCAAGGTAATTACGGGCGTGACGTATGTAACCGATAAGCGCCACTACCATTTCTTTGATGAAAAACGTAAAAAACTGCAGAAGAATCTTGAGCAGCGGCTTCCCGGATATGAAGTTGTTGTAACGAACATGAGTAAAGATGAGAGCAAGGTCCTCGTGCGCACTTTTAGCGATAAGTCAAGGGGCGCTTACTATTATTATGATAGGCAGAACAATGACTTTAAAAAATTGGTGGATGTTTCACCGTGGCTTAATGAAAAATACATGGCGGATATGAAACCAATTAAGTACCAATCCAAAGATGGATTAACCATCCATGGCTATCTAACTCTGCCAAACGGCATTGAGCCGAAGAATTTACCCGTTGTGGTCAATCCCCACGGTGGCCCCTGGGCACGTGACATGTGGGGCTTCAATCCTGAAGTACAATTTTTGGCCAACCGTGGGTACGCTGTTCTCCAGATGAACTTCAGGGGGTCTACCGGATACGGTAAAAAATTCTGGGAAATAGGCTTCAAAAAATGGGGCAGGGAAATGCAGGACGATATCACCCAGGGAGTCCATTGGCTAATCGACACGGACATCGCCGATCCCAAACGGATTGGAATTTACGGCGCTTCTTATGGCGGTTACGCCACATTAGCAGGGATTACCTTTACTCCGAACCTCTATGCCTGTGGTGTTGATTATGTTGGTGTGTCCAATATTTTTACTCTCTTGGAGACCATTCCGCCTTATTGGGAGCTAAGCCGCCAGATGTTCTATGAAATGGTCGGCGATCCCGTAAAGGATAAGGCATTATTGGAAGAGGTGTCACCCGTATTCCATGTCGATCAAATAAAAGCACCTCTTTTTATTGCCCAGGGAGCGAATGATCCAAGGGTGAAAAAGGCGGAATCCGATCAAGTTGTGGAGGCCCTGAAAAAACGGGATATTGATGTGCCATACATGGTCAAGGATAATGAAGGTCATGGTTTCCACAATGAAGAAAACCGTTTTGATTTCTACCGGGCCATGGAAAAATTCCTGCATAAATATTTAGGCGGACGGGTTGAGGCTGAATAAAGGTGTCATCGACGCTCCATCCACCAAGGTTTATAATGAACCCCAAATTCTTTTTGACCGAAATCGAAGGCAGACCGGCATGAAGGAGACTCCTGCTCCCTCCGGAGATCTCAATGACGCTTCCGGCGCGGCTGCGCGAGTGTCAGTTTATCCCTTATCTGCGCCCTATGCCGAATCAGGTGATGGCGTGCTTACCGCATTGCGAAGTTCGCACCATGGACTCAGCCGCCTGGAGGCCGCTACCCGTCTGGAGCAGTACGGCCGCAATGCGTTGCCCCGCGCCAAACCCCCGGGCATTGTCCGTGTTTTCCTGCATCAGTTCAAAAGCCCGTTGATCTATGTTCTGGTTGCGGCTGCCCTGTTCTCCCTGGCGATCCAGGAGTGGTCCGACGCCGGCTTTATAGGCGCGGTTCTGCTGGTCAACGCCATTATCGGTACCATCCAGGAGTATTCCGCCCAACGTGCGGCGGGAGCACTGCAACAATTGGTGACCAGTACTAGCAGGGTACTGCGCGAGGGCGATACTCGCGAGATCAACGCGGAAGAGCTGGTTCCTGGCGATATCGTGCTTATGGAATCGGGTGAAAGAATCCCTGCTGACTTACGCCTGCTCGACTGTCACGACCTGGAGGTGGACGAGTCCCTGCTTACCGGTGAGTCTGTGGCAGTGCTGAAAGATGCAGACACGATATTGACAGCGGACAACGCGTTGGGAGACCGTATCAACATGGCCTTTGCCGGTACTATGGTAAACCGGGGACGTGGCCTGGGGGTTGTGGTGTGCACGGCCCTGGATACGGAACTGGGACGCATCGCAGAGGCCGTGCTGTACAAAGGGGCCGCAAAGGCCCCACTGCTGGTCCGGATGGAGAAGTTCACCCAATGGGTGGCCATTCTGGTCGGTGTGGCAGCTTTACTCATGGCAGGTGTGGCGCTGATGCGAGGTATGCCGCTGGGCGAGATCTTTCTGCTCGCAGTTGCCCTCGCCGTGTCGGCCATTCCCGAGGGCCTGCCGGTGGCGCTCACGGTGGCGCTGGCCATTGGCATGCGGCGTATGGCCCGGCGCAACGTGATCGTCCGCCGGCTGGTGGCCGTGGAGGCACTGGGCTCCTGCACCTTCATCGCCACAGACAAGACCGGCACCTTGACCGTGAATCAGCTAACCGTACGCCGCATCGCCTTCCCCGGCCGCGAAGTATGGGAGGTGACCGGCAAGAGCGCAGAACCGGAAGGGGCTATCATCACTCCACGGGGTACGCCTTCACCAGAGGAAGAGACACTACTGCAACCGTTGTGCCGGGCTGCGGTCCTGGCCAACGAGGGCTTTCTCGGTCATCATGACCACGGCTGGACCCACCACGGCGACGCTGTTGACGTGGCCCTGCTGGTGATGGCCCATAAAGCCGGGATTATCAAGGCGGAAACCGCTAACGCCTTTCCTGAGATAGCCTCCATTCCTTTTGAATCGGAACGTCTGTTTTCCGCCAGCCTGAACGAAGTCAATGGCGCGCAGTACGCATTCGTCAAAGGCGCGCTGGAACGGCTGTTGCCCATGTGCAGCACCATGTCCGCTCCGGGCCAGGCGGTGAAGCTGGATTCGTCGTTGCTGGAAGAGCAGGCATATAGTATGGCCGGCAAGGGTTACCGGATCATTGCTCTGGCTGCGGGGGAGATCGCATTGGGCCCGCAGGAGGTGTTCTCGGAAGAGCACCTGAAAGAATTGACTCTGATCGGCCTGGTAGGCATGATCGACCCGCTACGCGCTGAGGCTAAAACCGCCGTGGTGGATTGCAGGAAAGCGGGCGTTGAGGTGAGTATGATCACAGGTGATCACCCCGCCACCTCCTTGGCCATCGCCAGGGAACTGGAATTGGCGGACTCCCACGAGCAGGTCGTCACAGGCCCGGAACTGAGGCAGGCAGCAGACAACGCCGCCATGGACAGGCTCACCCGCCGTGCCCGGGTCTTCGCCCGGGTAGAGCCTCAGCAAAAACTGGACATCGTCCAGTCCCTGCAACGGAACGGACATTTCGTAGCGGTCAGCGGCGACGGCGCCAATGATGCGCCTGCAATGCATGTAGCACAGGTGGGCGTTGCTATGGGAAAAAGCGGAACCGACGTGGCCCGGGAGACAGCCGACCTCATCCTCACCGACGATAACTTCGCCTCCATCGTGGCCGGTATCGAGGAAGGCCGTGTCGCCTATGCCAACGTGCGTAAAGTGATCTTTCTTCTCATTTCTACCGGTGCCGCGGAGATAGTGCTCTTCACCCTGGCGCTGCTGACCGGACTGCCCCTGCCGCTGCTGGCGGTGCAATTGCTCTGGCTGAACCTGGTGACCAACGGTATCCAGGATGTGGCTCTGGCCTTCGAACCGGCTGAGGGTGACGAATTGCGCCATCCGCCGCGACCGCCGCGGGAACCCATCTTCAATCGGCTGATGGTTGAGCGTGTGGTCCTCTCGGCGCTGGTTATGGGCAGCGTTGCCTTTTTCCTTTTTCAGTGGCTCCTGAACAGCGGTTACACTGTAGATGAGGCGCGTAACGGCACTCTGTTGCTCATGGTGCTGTTTGAGAATGTCCATGTGTTCAACTGCCGGTCCGAGACTTGCTCGGTGTTCCGGCTTAATCCTTTGCGAAATCCGCTGCTCCTGTTCGGCACAGCGGCGGCGCAACTGGTGCATATCGGCGCCATGTATACGCCCTGGATCAGCGACGTCCTGCGCATCCAGCCGGTATCCGGGCAATACTGGCTGGACCTGCTGGGGTTGGCACTGACTGTATTGGTGGCCATGGAGCTTCACAAGGCTGTCCGCCGCCGGTTTAAAATATAGCACCGGTGTCGAAACTGGAAATTCGAAATTCGAAATTAGGTGACGCATCTACATCTTTGTGTTTTTCCCAATTTCAAATTTCACTACCAAGTACAGGATCGACAAAGTGTAAACTACTTTTGACTTGTCGTGAAGGATGTCCAATATGCCTATTGAGTTATCTCCGTACAGGTGGAATAGTTCTATGCCCCTGCACTAAAAAACGCATAATTTGGAAATCCCCACCAGTTTGTGATTCAGACAGCAGGGGTTGGGGCGACCAAGGAGGAATCCATGAAGAAAATAGAGGCAATTATAAAGCCCTTCAAGTTGGATGACGTAAAGGAGGCCCTGAACGAAATCGGAATCAAGGGGATGACGATTTCCGAGATCAAGGGTTATGGCCGCCAGAAAGGACATAAAGAGGTCTATAGGGGTGCAGAGTACGTGGTAGATTTCATCCCCAAGATTAAACTTGAGATAATTGTAGATGCGGCTCAAGTGGATCAGGTGGTAGAGACGATCAGAGAGTCTGCCCATACCGGTAAGCTCGGAGATGGTAAGATTTTTGTGCTCCCCGTGGAAGAGGTCATAAGAGTCCGTACTGGTGAACATGGCAAGGATGCTATTTAGTCGTGCATGGGACTTTTTAGTAAAAAACCATTGAAAAAGGACCACCCTATCAAACGTTAATATCCAGTACCCTACATAAATATATCAAAGGTAAACACATGCTGTCGAAAAAATCACGATTAGACAAAGACAAGATGGATCAAATCATTGCCGAGGCTCGGCGTCGGGAGAAAACCTATCGGGAGCAAGCACTCAAGATGTATCCATGGATATGTGCGCGATGCGGGCGCGAATTCACAGGCAAGAAACTTCGTGAACTCACGGTCCATCACAAGGATCACGACCACGATAACAATCCGTTTGACGGCAGCAACTGGGAACTGCTGTGTCTCTACTGCCACGACAATGAGCACCAGCGGTATCTGGATGAGGAATGGCATGATAGAGCGTTGCCGGGAGACGAGCAAGAGCCACCCTCTACCTTCAAGGCGTTCGCTGGTCTTGATGGTTTGCTGAAGAATAAAAAGTAACTGATCAATTTCACGATCGATAAAAAGCATAATCGAGAGCAATACTTGGAAATACCTAAGTTGAGCGATTAGCCATTAGGGTTTAGCTTTGAAAAATCAAGGCATTACGTTAATTAGAAATAACACCCAGCGGGTTCACCCTGTTGAATCCCCAAAGGGGGCAGCGAAGCTGCATTCAACAGGGTAAAAGTTTGTAATAGCAAAACATCCTGCTTGTCAGGACGGCAGACCGATAATCATTAAGCTAATAGCTAACCGCTAATGGCTAATAGCTGACCGCACAGGTCGAAATATTTTCGTAACGATTATTTAGAATTTTAGAATTTGATTTCAATTTGCCCAGACCCCCGGGGGCTGTCTCATATATACTTTTTCCTAGGTGCAAAGCCAAGCCATTTTTAGTGTAATCAGATATTCGATCTTTTGCACGATCACGAGTGCAAAAGGCCAGGGATGTACACAATGTTCCCTGAATGGCTTATCCAGTTTCAACTGCTTGACATTTTTGACCTGATGGATACGTTTACTTTTTTGCAGCGATAATTCCGGCAGTGTTTTTCAAAATTTTTTGGTGGATCTGGCTTGCTGAGAAATCTATGATATGATGAAACGATTACTTGTCTTCCAACACATGCCCTGGGAAGGGCCAGGACAACATTTGGTCCGTTCGGCAAAAAAGCTTGGAGTAGGGCTTGATATCATAGAGGTCTGGCACAAGCCCATTCCTGATATCAGTTCATATGACGGGCTGATTGTGTTGGGAGGTGGTCCTAATGTGGACCAAGAGGAGGACTATCCCTTTTTAAAGTCTGAAAAGGAAGCTATCCACCGATCCCTTGAGGCAGATATGCCCTACTTGGGATTCTGCCTTGGTCATCAGCTTCTTGCGGATGCCCTGGGTGCTGATGTTAGAGCAAATTTCTGCCGAAGCGTTGGATTTATTCAGGGCCAGGTCACTGATGAAGGTCACACACATCCTGTCTTTCAGGGCCTTCCAAAGGACCTTACACTTTTCAAGTGGCACGGCCAGGCCGTTCTTCCGCCTGTACCCAAACATATCAAAGTCCTGGTTACCTCTTCTGAATGTGAGGTGGAAGCCATTTCAGTTGACGGAAAGCCCTATATCCTCGGCCTGCAGTTTGACAGTCACGCCGCCTCAGCAGTTGACGCGAGGAAGTGGTTGGAAGGCGACAGGGAATGGTTATCTCAGCCCCCTGGCGTGGACACTGAGGCCATACTGAAGGACGCTCAGACCCATGAAGCCCTTATGGGCGAGCAATTCGAGGTCTTTTTTAGCAATTATATCCGCTTGATATCATGATAACCGTTAAATATATTCAAAAGGGCCTTTTATAAAATGGAAGCTGAACATTCTGCCTTAGCAAGAAAAATACAGGAATTGACCGTGCTTTACGAGATCAGCCAACTGCTGGTCTCCGTTCCTGATCCAAAAGAGGCATTAGGCACTGTTTTGGACATCCTTCATTCTAAAATGGGTGTGAAGAGAGGCACCATAACTCTATTAGACCCTGCTACTCAAGAATTGGGGATAAAAGCAGCTCACGGGCTGACCGACCGGGAAAGGCAAAGGGGACAGTATCAAATCGGCGAAGGGATTACAGGAAAGGTGGTAGAAACCGGAGAGCCTGTCATTGTCCCACATATAGGGGAGGAACCTCTGTTCTTAAACCGCACCAAGGCCCGGGGGGATATCCAGAAGAGCAATATATCCTTTATTTGTGTACCTATCAAAATAGGTTCCTTTACTTATGGAACACTCAGTGCGGATCGACTCTTCAGCGAGGAAATTTCTTTTGAGGAAGACCTGAGACTACTGACAATTATTGCTTCCAATGTTGCCCAGGCCATAAAAATCAGCCGTATGATGGAGGAGGAAAAGGACCGCCTATGGCACGAGAACATTACATTACGGGAGCAGCTCAAAGAACGCTATAGCTTTTACAATATTGTGGGCAGGAGCAACAAGATGAAAGAGGTCTTTGAAATGATCGACAAGGTCTCTGCAAGCGATGCTTCCGTGCTCATCAGAGGAGAGAGCGGGACCGGCAAAGAGCTTGTGGCTAATGCCATCCATTACAACAGTTTGAGGGCAGAAGGACCGTTTATCAAGGTAAACTGTGCTGCTCTTCCGGAAACACTGATAGAAAGCGAGCTATTCGGACACGAAAAGGGGGCTTTTACCGGGGCAACACAAAGAAGGATAGGCAAATTTGAGCGTGCCCATAGAGGCACTCTGTTTCTGGACGAGATCGGGACCCTTAGTCTCGCTGCCCAGGCCAAGATCTTGAGAGCGCTCCAGGAAAAAGAACTGGAAAGGGTTGGAGGGGATGATACCATAAAAGTTGATGTGCGAATTATCACAGCGACCAACAAGCCCCTGGAAAAGGCCCTTGAGAAAGGAGACTTCAGGGAAGATCTTTATTATCGCCTAAACATATTTCCAATCTACCTGCCGCCTTTACGGGAGAGAAAAACGGATATCCTCCTGTTGGCGGATTATTTCCTTGAAAAGTACAAAAAGAAATACAAAAAAGACGTGAAAAGGATAACCACTCCTGCCATTGATATGCTCATGCGCTATCACTGGCCTGGAAATGTGCGGGAACTGGAAAACTGCATAGAGCGGGCCATGCTTCTCTGTAATAATCATGCTGTCCACAGCTACAACTTGCCTCCGAGCCTTCAGACAGCCGAGTCATCAGAGACAGTTCCTTCAGGCTCGCTTTTCTCTGCCCTGGCCACTTTCGAAAAAGATTTCATCATTGATGCATTAAAAAATACGCGCGGCAATATAGCCAAGGCAGCAAGGCTCCTTGACACATCTGAAAGGATTCTGGGCCTCAGGGTAAAGAAATACGGTATTCAGTCTAAGCAATTCCGTTAGGCACCGCGCATACACATCAGATCCTCTCAGAGCTGGGCAATGGCCCAGCATGAAGCATGTGGAACTACCGAGTTATACGGAAAAGGAATGTATACATTGATCCAACAGATCAGAAGGAAAGAGTGAGTTACACGTATGCCATACATGAGGCATACTACGACAAGAACGGACATGTTGGAGCCATTACCCAAGATCCAGTAGAGCCCTTTGGAGAGAATATAGAAGAGCTACGGCATTCATGGGTAATGATGGCAGAGGTCCACGTTTCCTGGCAAATTATGGCAACGCAATTATTACGAACATATTGTCCGCAATGAAAACGAATTGAACCGCATCCGGGAATACATCGTCAACAATCCGTTGCAATGGGAATTTGACCGGGAAAATCCGAACGGGCAATGTAACAAAGGGCGCACACACAGGTACGCCCCTACGAAGGATGAACCATGGCTGGCATAACCGAAAATCTATTGGAACAAACCGCCCTCGACTGAATCCCTGAACCCCTGAACGGTTACGAATCGTCTTTCTTTTGAAGACGACTGATATAGATATACATAATCCCGCCTCATTCCTATCCCTGCCTATTCCTACATTCCGGTAGAAAAAGGTCTTTATTTTTTACCTTCCTGTAGGATGCGATCCCGCATTGTTTTCACAGGAACAAACGCATTAGCTATTAATTATATCAACATTATCCAATAGTTAGTACCTCTCATCGGCACACTCTAACCCTGTGGCACAACTCTTGAGTAATGCATGTCGTACGAAATGAGAATTCGAACAAACCTTGTTCGCGGAGGAGACATGAAATGAGAAAGATTGCTATTTATGGAAAAGGTGGAATCGGCAAATCGACTACTACCCAAAATCTTGTGGCTGGTCTGTTAGAAATGAAGATGAAGGTGATGGTAGTGGGTTGTGATCCCAAGGCGGATTCTACCAGGTTACTGCTTGGAGGTCTTCATCAGCAGACCGTTTTGGATACCTTGAGAGAAGAGGGAGAAGACGTCGAGCTGGATGATGTCCGTAAGGAAGGCTACGGAGGTACTCTGTGTGTTGAATCAGGAGGCCCTGAGCCGGGAGTCGGGTGCGCGGGTCGCGGTATTATCACCTCGATCAACCTCCTGGAGTCATTGGGGGCATACGAGGAGAGCGAGGGGCTTGACTATGTCTTTTACGACGTACTTGGCGACGTTGTGTGCGGTGGTTTTGCCATGCCCATGCGCGAGGGAAAGGCCAAGGAGATCTACATCGTTTGTTCCGGCGAGATGATGGCTATGTATGCAGCCAACAATATCTGTAAAGGCATATTGAAATTTGCCGAGAGCGGCGGAATTCGCCTGGGGGGAATTATCTGCAACAGCCGCAAGGTAGACAATGAAGAAAAAATGATCGTGGAGTTTGCCAAGCGGTTGGGGACCCGAATGATCTATTTTGTCCCCAGGGACAGGATGGTGCAAAAGGCGGAGATCAACCGCAAGACAGTGATCGAATATGAACCTGACTGCGAACAGGCCACGCACTACCGAAACCTTGCAAAGTGCATTGCTGAAAATGACAACTTTGTTATTCCAAAACCCATGCCGACTGACGACCTGGAAAAGATACTCATAGAATTCGGCATGCTCGACTGAAACTTGAAAAGGCTGACGAGCTGATCGCATAAGCGCCGTTAAGGAAAAGGAGAATAAACAGATGATTATGATCAGGGCGATTGTTAGACCAGAAAAGAGTGGTGAAATAATGCACTCATTGCTTGAGGCCGGCTATCCTGCCCTAACCAAGATTGAAGTCGCCGGACGAGGCAAGCAAAGAGGGCTCAGGCTGGGTGATGTGGTTTACGATGAGATCCCAAAAGAAATGCTCATGATAGTTGTCCCGGAACATGAAAAGGATTTTGTCGTTCGTGCAATTCTCGATAGTGCACGTACGGGCGAAAAAGGCGCCTACGGAGACGGCAAAATTTTTATCAATACTGTTGATGATGCCTATACCATCAGTACAGGTAAAAAGGCGCTCTGAGGACGATAGAGGGAACTCAAAATGAAAGAAGTCACAGCCATTATCAGGATGAACAAAATCAATGAGACAAAAGAGGCATTGGTAGAGGCCGGTTATCCTGCATTTACAGCCAAAAGAGTCGTGGGTCGTGGAAAGCGGCCGGTAGACGCTCAGATCTTGCAGGCCATCCAGGAGGATGAGGCTTCCGTAGATACTGATGTGCTTGCAACGATATCACAGGGCCCCCGTCTGATTGCTAAGAGAATGGTCCACTTAGTGGTCACCGATGACAAGGTCTCTGATGTAGTCGACACGATTGTGAAGGTGAATCAGACCCGGAATCCCGGGGATGGAAAGATCTTTGTTCAGTCTATCACCGATGTGATTCGGGTCAGGACTAAAGAGACAGGTGAAAAGGCCATAGATGAGATGACAGGACATTAAGGAGGCACGGAATGTCGGATAAAAGAATAATGAATGCCCCTGCCATTGCTCTGGATGAGTTTGTGGAAGGCGTGGTGGATGTATATCCAGCCAAGGCAGCCAAAAAAAGACGTAAGCATATAGTGGTCAGGGATCCTGCTAAAAAGCAGCGTATTGAGGCCAATGAAAGGACCATACCGGGCATCATCTCCCAAAGGGGATGCTGTTATGCAGGTTGCAAGGGTGTGGTTATCGGCCCTATAGGAGACGTAGTACACATCGTCCATGGACCGATAGGCTGCAGTTTTTATGCCTGGTTGACCAGGCGGAATCTGTTCCGGCCACGCGCGGATGGACAAAATTATATGCAATATTGTTTCTCTACGGATATGGAGGAAAAGGATATCATCTTCGGCGGCGAGAAAAAGCTAAAGGCCGCCATCCAGGAAGCATATGATATCTTCAAACCCAAGGCTATCAGCGTCCTTGCCACCTGTCCAGTAGGTCTGATCGGAGACGATATCAATTCAGTGTCAAAAGAGATGTCGGAAAAGCTCGGGATCCAGATAATACCTTTCAGTTGCGAGGGTTATAAAGGTGTAAGTCAGTCTGCAGGCCACCATATCGCCAATAATAACCTCTTTAAATTCGTGGTCGGTCAGGACGATATAGAGCAGAAAGAGCACACCATAAATATCCTTGGCGAATACAATACCGGAGGAGACACCTGGGAGATCGAACGGGTTTTGAACAGGTGCGGTATCAACGTCCTGTCTGTCTTTACCGGTAACGGCTCGTATTCCGAGATGCGGCAGTCCCACATGGCGGATGTGAATCTGCTCATGTGCCACCGTTCAGTCAACTATATAGCCGATATGATGGAGACAAAGTTCGGCATTCCATGGATAAAGGTGAACTTTATCGGAATTAAGAGCATGGCAAAGAGCCTCAAAAAGATTGCCCGGTTCTACGATGATCCCAAGCTTACCGAACGTGTGGAAAAGGTGATTGAAGAAGAGGTGGCAAAGGCTGAAGAGGGGATCGCCCGGTATATTCCGCGATTAAAGGGGAAGACCGTCATACTGTTTGTGGGCGGATCACGTGCGCATCACTATCAGGGACTCTTCAGGGAGTTGGGAATGGTCCCCATAGTGGCCGGCTATGAATTTGCTCATCGTGACGACTACGAGGGCCGGGAAGTATTGCCCGATATCAAAGTGATTGCCGACAACCGCAACATCGAGGATCTGGCAGTAGAACGCGATCCTGAGAGATACAATCCCCGTAAGGACGAGGAGACATTAAAGCGCCTGAAAGAAGAAGAGGTAATCGATACCTACCACGGCATGTTTCCTGATATGGGCAGCGGCACAATGGCTATTGACGATGTCAGCCATAAGGAACTTGGGATGCTGATCAAAAAGCTGAAACCGGACATGGTCTGTTCAGGGATCAAGGACAAGTATGTCATAGAGAAATTCGGAGTACCTTCCAAGCAACTGCACAACTATGACTACAGCGGACCCTTTGCAGGGTTCAAAGGGGCGGTAAACTTTGCCAAGGATCTCGACATGTTGATACATAACCCTGCCTGGAAACTGACAACACCACCATGGAAGAAAAAACCGGTCCTTAAAGCTGATCTGGCAGTAAACACTTGAAGTTTCAATAGAACTGAAGCGTCTAATCTGGAGATAAAGCCATGTTAAGCATGACACCCAAAGAGATAACCGAAAGAAAGGCCCTGCGTATCAACCCGGCCAAGACATGCCAGCCGATCGGGGCCATGTATGCAGCCCTCGGCATCCATGGCTGTCTGCCACACAGTCATGGCAGTCAGGGTTGCTATGCCTACCACAGAAGCCATCTTACCAGGCATTTTCGTGAGCCTGTGATGGCCTCCACCAGTTCCTTTACAGAGGGGGCGTCCGTGTTTGGCGGCGCTCCGAATCTCAGGCAGGCACTAAAGAACATCTTTCAGGTCTATGATCCCGATGTGGTGGCTATTCATACCACCTGTCTTTCAGAGACCATCGGTGATGACCTGCCTTCGATAATCAAAAAGGCCAAAGATGACGGCATAATCCCTGACGGGAAGTGGGTCATCCACACCAATACCCCAAGTTATGTGGGTTCTCATGTGACAGGGTTTTCCAATATGGTCCGGGGCATAGTTGATTACTTTTCCACAAGTACGGGCGAAACCAAAGACCGGATCAATGTCATCCCAGGCTATGTGGAACCTTCCGACATGCGTGAGATTAAGCGGATGACGGAAGAAATGGGAGTTAAATCACTGGTATTCCCTGACACCTCCGATGTCCTGGATACGCCTCAGACGGCTCAGTATGTCATGTTTCCAAAGGGTGGCGTGACGATAGAGACGCTTTGCAGCACAGGAGACAGCAAGGCTACCCTGGCCTTGGGACCTTTTGCCTCGGAACAGGCGGCAAAGGCCATGGAGACAAAATGTGACGTGCCGTTTCAGGTCCTGGATCTTCCCATCGGGGTGTCCGCCACGGATCGTTTTGTACAGGCGGTCATGGATGTCACAGGCCAAGAGGTCCCGGAATCTGTGGAATATGACAGGGGCCGCCTGGTGGATATCATGACCGACATGCAGCACCACCTTCTCAACAAAGAGGTGGCTGTCTTCGGAGACCCTGACCATTTGATCTCCCTCTGTGAGTTTCTCATAAACATGGGGATGCGTCCCAAATATGTCATAACCGGCACACCGGGGAAGCGGTTTGAGCTGCGGGTCAAAGGGATACTAAAAGACTGGGCGCCCAATGCGATAGTGAAGTCTGACGCAGACATCTTCTATCTCCACCAGCTTATTAAAAATGATCCTGTAGATCTGATCATCGGCAATACCTACGGCAAGTATGTAGCCCATGCCGAAGACATCCCACTTGTCCGCTTTGGTTTTCCTATCCTTGATCGGGTAGGCCATAGCTACTTCCCAACACTGGGATACAGGGGAGGTATGTACCTACTGAGTAACATTGCAAACACACTTATGGAACGTAAAGACAGGGATGATCCTGAAGAGTTCTTTGAGTTGGTAATGTAATTAGTGTCTGAACGAAAAGGCCGTTCAGACACAATTTTGAATTCTAAATTTTAAATTTTGAATTTAAAAAAGGATCAGAGGATTAAGGGATTGAGAGGGGATTCAAATGGAAAAGCCGGAATATCACTTTTTTGTATGTTGCAGTTTCAGGGGTACGGAGATCAAAGGCAAGTGTATCCGCAAGGATTCCATGGAATTGATCCCATACCTGACGGAGGAACTGGCCGACAGAGGCCTCAATGCCATGGTTTCAAGCATGGGGTGCTTGAACCGGTGTGATGATGGACCTGTGGTCATTGTATATCCGCAAAGTTACTGGTACGGCGGGGTTAACGGTGAAGACGAGATAGATGAGATCCTCGACGCCCTAGAAGAAGGGCGTGCTGCTGAAAAATATTTGATCGGGTAATGACTATGGAGACATCAAGCGCTGTTATATTCGAAGAAAGACAGGATCAGATATTTCGCAAGGGCGAGCGACCCTTTGATCTGGCCTGCAACAAGGAAAGCCTTGCAGGCGCGATAAGCCAGAGGGCGTGCGTGTTTTGCGGTTCGCGGGTGGTCTTGTATCCCATTGCCGATGCCCTGCACCTGGTGCACGGCCCTATTGGCTGCGCTGTCTATACATGGGATATCCGGGGTGCTTTATCCACCGGCCCGGAACTCCATCGTTTGAGTTTTTCCACAGACCTTCAGGAAAAGGACGTCATATTCGGCGGCGAAAAAAAGCTCTACCGTGCGCTGACAGAACTCATAGACAGGCATCATCCAAAGGCGGCTTTTGTTTACTCCACATGTATTGTCGGAATCATAGGTGATGATCTGGAGGCAGTCTGCAAAAAGGTCGGCAAGGAAAAGGCAATACCAGTCATCCCGGTACAGGCAGAGGGCTTTGACGGCAACAAGCGAGCAGGATATGAAGCTGCGTGCAAGGCCCTGTTCAGGCTCGTTGGCACAGGCGATATTGATGGGATATCCCCCTATAGCGTGAACATCATGGGAGACTTTAACCTGGCAGGGGAGATATGGATTATTCGCAGTTATTTTGAACGAATGGGTATCCAGGTGGTGGCCAACATCACAGGAGATGGACGGGTGGACAGTATCCGTCGAGCCCATGGGGCGGCTCTGAACCTGGTCCAGTGTTCAGGGTCCACTATGGAGTTGGCCAGGTTGATGGAAGAGGCCTACGACATCCCACATATCCGGGTCTCTTACTGTGGGCTGGAAGACATGGCCGAGTCCCTTTATGCAGTAGCCCGTTTCTTCAAAGATCCGGAGATAATGAAACGTACACAAAGGCTCATCAATGAAGAGCTCTCTATACTCTATCCAAGGCTTCAGGAATTTCGCAAGGCCCTTTCCGGCAAAAAGGTCGCTATCTACGTGGGCGGGGCCTTTAAGGCATTTTCCATGATAAAGACACTGAAATTCCTGGACATGAAAGTGGTCATGGTCGGGTCTCAGACCGGTACAAAAGAAGACTATCAGGAACTGGAAGAGATCACCGACGATGGGACTATCATTGTTGACGACACGAACCCCCTGGAGCTTTGCACCTTTATCAAGGAAAAAGACGTGGACATCTTCATAGGCGGCGTCAAGGAAAGGCCTATTGCTTACAAGATGGGGGTTGGATTTTGCGACCATAACCACGAGCGGAAGGAAGCCCTTGAGGGCTTTGTGGGCATACTCAATCTTGCCCAAGAGATCTACAATACAGTCATGAGCCCGGTTTGGAGATTTGTCCCCAGAAGGGCGGCAGAAGGAGTGAAAAATGGCAGGGACAGGGAACAATTATGTGTCCACAACCAACGCATGCAAGCTCTGTAAGCCGATCGGGGCCTGCCTGGCCTTTAGGGGAATCGAAGGCGCAGTGCCGTTTCTCCATGGCCCCCAGGGGTGCGCTACCTATATGCGTCGCTATATCATCAGCCATTTCAGAGAACCCATGGATATCGCATCTTCTGCCCTGAGTGAAAAACACGCTGTCTTTGGCGGAGGTCCCAACCTGAAGCAGGGCCTGAAAAACGTGATAACCAAATACGGTGCAGGGATTATCGGTATTGCCACCACGTGTCTTACCGAGACGATCGGTGATGATGTGCCAGGAATCATAAGGGAGTTCTGCCAGGAGGAGAAAGACCTGTTCAGCAATGAAATGGGACCTCTTCTGGTAAATGCCTCTACTCCGAGTTACTCGGGGACACATATGGAAGGCTTTCATGAGGCGGTAAAGGCCCTGGTAGGTCAGGTGGTTACACGAAATGGGGCCGCTGAGGACGTTAACCTCCTGCCGGGCTTTGTTTCCCCTGCGGACATACGCTACCTGAAGGAGATACTGGAAGACTTCAAAGTTTCAGGGACCGTCTTGCCGGACATCTCCGAGACCCTGGATGGCCAAGCCCTGCTTGACTACGAAAAGATACCGAGCGGCGGAACTCCCATATCAAGGATAAAGACCATGGGCAGCGCAAGGGCAAGCATAGAGTTCGGAAGAACTCTTGTGGGTGAGCATACGGCAGGCGAGCTTCTGTCAACACGGCATGGTGTCTTTTTGAGCCAGGTGGGCGTGCCCATCGGAATCAGGGAAAGTGACGCGTTTTTTTCAGCCATGGAGACGGTTTCAGACAAAAAAATCCCTCCGAAGCATGAACAGGAGCGTGGTCGTCTCATCGATGCCTATGTGGATGCCCACAAGTATATATTCGGGAAACGGGCAATCATTTTCGGCGAAGAGGACCTGGTTATCGGACTCACATCTCTCCTGTCAGAGATAGGAATCATCCCTGTGCTCTGCGCATCAGGTGGTAAGAGCGGACGTCTTGGGGAATGTATAAGGGCTGTAACCAAAGGCATCACTGAATCGCCGATTGTCCGGGACGGGGCTGATTTTTTCGATATTGCGAGCGAGGCGGAATCCTTAAAACCGGATCTCTTTGTGGGGCACAGCAAGGGCTATTCTCTTTCCAGAAAACTGAATATCCCTCTGATCAGGGTCGGCTTCCCAATTCACGATCGAATCGGGGCACAGCGCATACTCCATGTCGGCTACAGAGGTGCCCAGTCGCTCCTCGACCGGATAGTCAATGCAGTTATAGAAAGGAAACAGGATGTCTCTCCCGTTGGATATACATATGTGTGATTCCGCTGAAAATACCCCATCTGCGGCGTTGCTTCGATTCCCTCGTCATTGCGACGTACGTTTAAGTACGACTCATTCCTCGGAAATCTCGCGCCTTGCATCTGGGGAATTTTGAGCGGAATCATATTTTGCAATGAAATCACATTTGATGTGGGGCTGAGAAAGGAGTAGCAAAATGAATCTTGAACACCATCCTTGTTTTAATAAAAAAGTAAAGGGGAAATATGGACGGGTACATCTCCCGGTAGCCCCAAAATGCAATATAAAATGCAACTACTGCAATCGTAAATACGACTGCGTTAATGAAAGCCGGCCAGGGGTTACAAGCAAGGTCGTTTCACCATGGCAGGCTGTTGAATACCTCAAGATCGTCCTTGAAAAAGAGCCAAGGATCAGCGTGGCGGGTATTGCCGGACCGGGGGATCCGTTTGCCAATCCGGCTGCTACCATGAAGACACTGGAACTGGCAAGGGAGGAGTTCCCTGACCTGATTCTCTGTCTGGCAACCAATGGGCTGGACTTGTGTCCATATATTGATCGCCTGGCCGAGCTTCGCGTTACTAACGTGACCGTGACCGTAAATGCCATTGATCCCGCAATTGGCGCAAGGATATATGCCTGGGTCCGTGACGGAAACGTGGTTTACCGAAAAGAAAAGGGGGCTGAGCT
>WTCF01000137.1 GCA_013138705.1 Deltaproteobacteria bacterium | reverse complement strand
CTATTATGGGCTACCCACAGTACAGAGTCACTGGCGGAAAAATTCTCTTTAAAGGACAAGACATCACCCATATGTCAGTTAATGAGCGGGCGCGGCTCGGCATCGGGATGTCTTACCAGCGGCCACCCACCATTCATGGAGTGAAGACAAGGCAAATGATTAAAATTTGTGCAAAAGAAGAGGTTGATGTGGAGGCCCTGGCGAAAAAGGTGAACTTTTCTGAGTTTCTGAAGCGTGACGTCAACGAAGGCTTCTCAGGCGGTGAGATCAAGCGCTCGGAGCTCTTGCAGTTGATGGCCCAGGATGCGGATCTATTTCTCTTTGATGAACCTGAGTCTGGTGTGGATTTGGAGAATATCTCACTCATAGGAAACATAATCAGTGAACTGCTTCAACGGGACTTCAGGATAGACTTGGAAAAGACACAGAAGGATCGACACAGAGAACGGACCAAGATGGGCCTGATTATTACGCATACCGGGTTCATATTGGATTATGTTACCGCGGACAAGGGACAGGTACTCTTCGAGGGTGTATTGACCTGCACGACCCATCCCCGGGAAATCTTCAGGTGTATCAGCAAGGTCGGATACGAGGAGTGTGTAAGATGCGCGGCTTAGATGAAATGGCCTTGCGTGCCAGGGATAAGACAGCAAAACTCGGGCCGGACATAGACCTTGATGCATACGGGTCGGGACCTGTGCCCCATGGCTATGTGGAGGATCTGGATGCCCTGTCTGAAGCCGATAAGGAGCGGATGATCCTGGCCGGGGTAGATGCCGGGGAGACCGAGAGGTCCGGCACCTACGTACAGAAAGATACTTCGGTAATACATGCCCATTCCATGCAGGAAGGGCTGGAGGTGATCCCCATCAAAGAGGCCCTGGAACAATATGACTGGGTCAAGGATTATTACTGGAAGCTGGTGGCTGTTGACACTGACAAGTATACAGCGCGAGCCCAGCTTGACCTGCATAACGGCTATGTCATCAGGGCCCTTCCGGGCAGCAAGGTCATCTGGCCTGTCCAGGCATGCATGTATATGGAAAGGGAAGGTCTGAGCCAGAACGTCCACAACATCATAATTGCTGAAGAAGGATCGGAGCTTCATATCATCACGGGTTGTGCTACTGCTGCCCATTTGCAAGGGGGACTCCATGTTGGGGTCTCTGAGTTTTATGTCAAAAAAAATGCTAAGCTCAGCTTCACCATGATTCATTACTGGGCTGAAGAGATGATGGTACGAGCCAGATCAGCGGGAATTGTAGAGGAAGGTGGTCTCTTTCTTAATAATTACATCTGTATGAAACCAGTGAGGTCACTCCAGATGTATCCCACTACCCACCTGGTTGGAAAAGGGGCTGTTGCCCGTTTTTACAGCCTCCTTGTAGGCAGCCCTGGCTCTCAAATGGACGTGGGTGGCCGCATTTACTTAAAAGAGCCGGATACGCGGGCCGAGATCATTTCCCGTGCTATCACCAACGGAGGAAATATTATTGCCCGCGGTGACCTGGTAGGTGAAGTGCCTGGAGTAAAGGCCCATCTGGAGTGCCAGGGTCTCATCCTCAATGGCGGATCGATTCACGCCATACCTGAGCTGGAGGGCATGATAGACGGGGTGGAGATGTCTCACGAGGCGGCAGTGGGAAAGATAGCTCAGGACGAGATCCTCTACCTCATGTCCCGCGGTCTAAGTGAAGATGAAGCCAGCGCCACCATTGTGCGAGGTTTCTTGAGTGTGGATATTCCGGGCCTGCCGCCCCAGCTCAAGGCAGAGATTGATCGTGCTGTTGAACAGAGTGATAAGGACATGATGATGTAACCTGAATTGAGCGATTAGCTGTCTTGTCAGGGCGGCAGACCGATAGCCATTAGCGTTTAGCTTTGAAAAATCAAGGCATTACGTTAATTAGAAATAACACCCAACGGGTTCACCCTGTTGAATCCCCACAGGGGGCAGCAAAGCTGCATTCAACAAGGTGAAAGTTTGTAATAGCAAAACATCCTGCTTGTCAGGGCGGCAGACCGATAATCATTAAACTAATAGCTAACCGCTAAAGGCTAATCGCTCAATTTAGTTTTAAGCAATGTGTTCCAGATGGTGAGGCTTAGGATTAGGTTTGCCCTGTAATAACCGGATTATTTGTGACTTTTTTGTTCAAGGAGTTCATGTGTGCCCGGCTGATGCAAGACAAAAAACGGCTTCAAATCGTCTGATTGACGAGAAGAGCTCTTACCTTCTCCAGCATGCCGGGAACCCTGTAAACTGGTATCCATGGGGTGAGGAGGCTTTTGATAAGGCCAGGAAAGAGGACAAGCCTGTCTTTCTGTCCATAGGCTATTCCACCTGCCACTGGTGCCATGTGATGGCACACGAGTCGTTTGAAGATGAGGAAGTTGCCCTGCTCCTTAACGAATCCTATGTCGCTATCAAGGTAGACCGTGAAGAACGTCCGGATGTGGACAAGATTTACATGGCAGTGTGCCAGTCTTTGACAGGTCGCGGAGGATGGCCCCTTTCCATCTTTATGACACCTGAGGGTAAACCCTTTTTCGCAGGCACGTATTTTCCAAAGTCCAGCCGGATGGGAATGCCGGGTTTTGTGGATATCCTCAAGCAGGTTGCCGCCATGTGGCAAAATGACCGGGCACATATCGTCAAAGCGAGTGAGAATATTACGACCGCCATTCAGCCCAGGTCAGATTCAGTGAGGACGGTTCATGCTTTAAACGTGGAGATCTTGAAGAAGGGTTACGCCCAGTTGGCAAAGACCTTTGATCCGATCTGGGGGGGATTTGGCGCTGCACCGAAATTCCCAACACCTCACTACCTCACGTTTCTCTTGAGATGGCACAAGCGGAGCGGCGATTCAAGGGCCATGGAGATGGTGGAAAAGACCCTGAACACTGTGAGAAGCGGTGGCATCTTTGATCAGATCGGCCTTGGTTTCCACCGCTATTCGGTGGATGAAAAGTGGCTGGTCCCGCACTTTGAAAAGATGCTCTACGATCAGGCCTTGCTGGCCATGGCTTATATAGAGGCATATCAGGCAACAGGGAAGGTCAAGTTCGCCCAGGTAGCGCGCGAAATATTTACCTATGTGCTGCACGACATGAATTCGCCTGAGGGCGGATTCTATTCAGCAGAAGACGCTGACAGCGAAGGCAAGGAAGGACTGTTTTATCTCTGGACTCCTCTGGAGGTCAAAGAATACCTTGGGCAAGAACTGGGCGATCTTTTCTGCCGCTTCTATGGAATTACCGAGGCAGGCAATTTTGAAGAAGGGCGCAGCATTCTCCATGTGCCTGTATCTACCCAAAGCTTTGTGGCAAAAGAGGGCATGGATCTGCCAGGACTTGAGAAAGCTCTCAAGGATGGAAGGGACAGGCTCTTTGATATCCGAAAAAAACGAGTGCATCCCCTAAAAGACGACAAGATCCTGACCTCCTGGAACGGACTCATGATCGCTGCCTTTGCAAAGGGATACCAGGTCTT
>WTCF01000181.1 GCA_013138705.1 Deltaproteobacteria bacterium | reverse complement strand
GTTTGCGTGTTGAAACGGTCCGCTTACCAAGACAATTTTGGTCAATAATGGCTGAAACATAGGCATCGCGAGGCGCATTCGGCTCCTGGTCTTCAAGCAATGACGCCAGTTCTTTGAACATTATGGTTCTGCTGGTGTGTGTACCTTTGTCCCCAAATCGAAGCCCCGCCTTAATCCAAGGCTGAGAAACTTCTGAATTCTGCAATAGAGCATTTTCTTTGAGTATTGGATCGTGTTTCATATTAACCTTTCTTTTTAGCCTGCAAGTTTGCAGGCTAAAATATACTTTAGTTTAAATCCAAATGTCAAGAAAAAATTTTGAGAAAATTTCAATAACCCTGTCTGCGACTTGCTCTCCGGGGTTGATTTGTACTATCACGAATAAGCAAACAGTATGTTCGCTACAAACAATTTGTGTTATAGTTCGATATTGTGGCTTGATCAGGCCTTAAAATAAGGCGATATTCCTTAATTACAGGCCACTACCGGCAATCCATTCGGCATTAACCAGAACACATATAATGGTATAAGACAAAATGACACTTGAACACATTGAAAAAGAGGTCGGTGATGCCCTCAAAATGGGTGAACCCGGCGGGGTGATAGAGCCTGTCCGCCTTGAAAAGGACAGTACGTTCAATTTCCGCTGTTACCCCGGGATATCCTGTTTCAACCGGTGCTGCCACAACGTAAATATTATTCTCACTCCGTACGATATAGTTCGAATCAAGAACATGCTCGGTCTCACAGCGGATATGTTTTTGCAACTTTATACGACACCTGAGATACTTGGCCAAACAGAACTGCCAATTGCCAGACTCAAGATGCTGGAAGAAGAAGGAGGGCGCTGCCCCTTTGTCAGCCCGAAAGGTTGTCAGATCTATTCCGACCGTCCTGTCTGCTGTCGCTACTACCCCATAGGAATTGCAAGTCTCAGACAGCAGGATAAACTCACAGAAGAAGAAGAGGAATTCTTTTTTGTGGTCAAAGAGGACCACTGTAAGGGATTTGAGGAACCCACCGAGTGGACTGTTGACTCCTGGAGAGCAGACCAGGAGGCCGACCTCTATGACTCAATGAATCGCGGATGGCTCGATCTCCTTCTGCGCAAGGCCTCTTTTGGTGAAGGGGCCAAGATGCCTGAAAAGGCAAAACAACTATTCTTTATGGTCACGACCAACATAGAGCGATTCAGGCAATTCGTCTTTGAGAGCCCTTTTCTTGGCTCGTTTGCAGTGGATGATAATACCCTCAAGAAGATCCTAAAAGACGATGTCGCCCTCATGCAGTTCGGGTTTGAGTATCTGAAACACGTAATCTTCGGAGCAGAATCCGACATAATCAGGCTAAAAAAAGACGTGCTTGACAAAACAGTTAAGAAAATCATCAAAAAGAGACGTAAGAAGAAAAAGCCTAAAGTTTAAATGCACATTGCCTGCAGTAATCTCCATTACACTTACCCTGGGGCAGATTTTCCTGTCTTCAGTAATCTTGACTGGTCAATAGAAGGACCTGGTTTTTTTGCCCTGTTCGGGCTTTCAGGAACGGGAAAGAGTACACTGGCAAGGCTTATCAGTGGGGAACTTTCCCCAATGCAAGGTGACATTGATATCCCGAATGCCAGGCGCGTCCTATACACCCACAATACAGAACGCATACCGGGATGGAATACGGTCGGCGCACATCTCAGGTCTGTGACCCCGGCCTCCAAGACCTCACTCCTTACTACTATATTAAAGGATTATGGAATGGAGGCCCATCTGGAAAGCCGCTTTTCAGGGCTGTCCATGGGACAGAAAAACAGAATAAATCTTGCCAGGTATCTGGTCCAGGAATTTGATCTGCTGATAGCAGATGAAGTGCTCGCCAATGTGGATGAGCCCACACGGAACCACATCCTTGAAAGATTAAAAACCCTGTTTCCTCAAAAGACATTTATCTATATATCCCATAATGCCCTTGAAGTAGCTCGTTTTTCACAGACTATCCATGTCCTTCCCCACGGCTCCACAGCCGGCACTAATAAAATCCATAAAATAACCGGCCTCGACCGGCAAGAGGGCATGGATACCCCAGAAGAGCTGGTGCAAGAACGAGTCTACGCAATCCTCAGATCCGCAGCAAGCACCAGTGAGCCACGGCCGTGAGAACCCTGAAACGCCTGTTTCAATTCATCTCTATTTATGCAGTGGCTTTAGGCCTGCTGTGGGGCGTAAAGATAGTATATGGTTTTTCTGACTACCTGATACCGCCGCCTTTGGAAGTGTTACAGGTGGCTACTCAGAATGGCCTGATATACGTGAAAGCAGTGCTGGATACCCTGGCTGTTGCAATAGCAGGACATATGCTTGCCATTGTACTTGCAACGGTAGTCGGGCTCGTGGGCCGATTGAGTACCTGGCCGGGCAACCTCACGCGCACAGCGGCGTACAACCTCCAGGCATATCCCATAGTGGCGGTTGCACCCATAATATTCCTGTTCCTGGGTGATGGACTGGCATCCAGGCTCCTCATAGCGGCAATGATATGTTACTTCCCTTTGCTTTTGAGCTTCATAGGTATATTTGCAAAGCCTGTGGAAGAGGTCGAGCACTTTTTCAGGATAACAGGCAGAATCAACTGGAGGTTGGAACTTTCCATAAGGACCTTTGAAAACCTGGACAAGATCACAACCGTGATAGTAGGAAGCGGGACAATGGCCCTGGTCGGCACCATAATAGCTGAATTTCTGGCTGCAACTAATGGGATTGGTTATATAATAAGAAAGGCCCTGTACCAGAGTAATCTGGCAAAGATCCTTGTAGCCTTGTTTTTGATAGGCCTTTGTTCCTCCCTGTATTTGTCGTTCATTGAGACAATCGGGGTGTGGATTAAGGCCAGACTTCATGGGGGAAAAACATGCCTCGCACGTGCTTCAATGCCTTGACGATATGGGTTATTTTTCTCTTCTGTCTTATCGGATGCACGTCAAACGAAGCCCCCCAGGTTGAAACAAAGGATAACACAATAAAACCCGGGGACAGCGGGCCGGTAGTTTGCCGGCTCAAGTGGCTTTATAACACAAGTGTGGCAGGAGAAATCTGGGCTCAGGAATCAGGCATATTCAAAGCCCACGGCCTCACAGTGAAACTTCGCGAAGGCGGTGCGGAACAGGATGCCATAAAGGACCTCGAACTTGGAAGGGCCCATTTTGGAGTGGCCTCGGCAGATCAGGTGATCCGGGCCGCTGCCAAAGGGGCCCATGTGGTGGTACTCGCCCAGATATTCCAGGTCAATCCCCTTCAGTGGATCTATGACAAGGACAAACTGGCCATAGTAAAACCTCATGACCTGAAAGGTCTTTGTATCGGCGTTACATATGGCGGCAACGACGAGTCCATATTATCGGCCCTTCTGAGAATGTACAAAATCGGCCCGGATGACATGGAACTCTATGCTGTTCATTACGATTTCAACCCCTTCTGGAAAGGCGAGGTCGAGCTTTGGCCCGTATATCGTAATACTCAGGGGATAATCCTCCAGGAAAAAATGGCGCAGACCGGAAAACAGGCCGGCTTTTTCAACCCCAACACTTTTGGAATTCGATTCGTGGCTAATTCCCTCATAACCTCAAAAAAAGTCTACACCGAGCAGCCACAACTGGTCCGAGTCTTTACAGAAGCCGTTCTGGAAGGCTGGAGAGATGCAATGGACTCAGAGTTGGAGCTCAAGGTGGCTGAAGCGATTCACAGGCTTGATCCGGAAACCCCTATCCCTGTTATACAGCAGCAACTTGCTGAAACCAGGACACTTGTGATCCCTGAAAGTCCCAGGGCCATCGGGACGATTGACGCCAGGGCCTGGAAACAGACCGCGGATATACTCATGACACAGGGGCTGATCTCCCAGGAGGTAGATATCACCTCTCTGCTGGCAGGACCTCCTCCTTGAGCATGCAGCAGGCTATGCGGCTGATGGGCCTGTTGTCTGAGTCGTAGGAGATATTCCCAGGATGGAGTATTTTGTTTAGCACACAGCCTTCGGGAATCTGAAGTGAGAAAAGGTCACACTCCCTTATAGGGGGGCGCTCTTTAAGCACACCGTCCACAATCTCCATGGAGTGTATTGGATAGTCTTCACATAGAGGGCACGTGTAAACTCTGCCATTAGGGAACACAAAATAATTATCAGCAACAAGGCCTGCACAGGAAAAGGTCTCGTCGGGTTTTAAAAACACTTTGGGATATGTCACGTGCAGACCTTTTTCAGCGGCCTTGCCTGCAACCTCGGGGACAACTGCCTCCCATTCTTCCCGGCTGAGCTGAAGGGATGTCTCGCCCTTCCTGGCAGGTTTGCCCCTGATACCTATGACCTGTATAAAAAAACGCTTCACTCCCAAGTCTGTTAAGAGCAGCGGCATATTAACAAGGTCGTGAATATTCATACGGCTTGCCGTAAAGATGAGGCTCACCTCGAACCCCTTCTCTAATGCCCGCCTGATCCCGGAAGTGCATATATCAAAGACCCCTTCTCCCCTGATGAAATCGTTGAGTCCCGGATGGGAGCCATCAAGGCTGAAACTGAAATAATCCAGATCCTCAGGAGAAACCCTGTCAAGGATATCATTGAAGAGATAACCGTTGGTATCCACTGTTATAGAGGCATAGCCCAAACGCCTTGCTTCTTTGATACCATAGGGCAACGCAGGACTGAGGGTGGGCTCTCCGCCAAGGAATATGACATTTGTATTATTTGGGGATTGAGGGATTTGGTGATTTGGTGATTTGGTGATTTGGTGATTGTCTGCAAAGATAGCCAGCCACCGGGCCAGAGTCCTTTCATCCAGGATCTGTTTGCCATGCTGTTCCGGGTTGATATAGCAATGGCGACAACGGAGATTACACCGAGTGAGTATGTGAAAAAAGAAATTTCGCGTGTTTGGCTGAAACTGGACTGTTCTGCGTTTTATCTTCATAAATTTTCAAGTGTATACTTATACAAAAGGCTGTCCCTCCAGTAGGATTGGGCCGGATCAGAAAAAAACCTCTTAAAAAGAGCCCGGCTCTCTCTTCTCTTAATTCCTCCAAGTATCTCGATGCGGCTCTCAGTGTAGAGATTATCATTAAAGAAACCACCGACTGTCCCGGCCGCGCCGGTCATGGGTCTTGAAAAATCCAGGCCTGTTGCCCCGCCCATGACATCTTCATAGGCATAAACTATCCTCTTGATGCCGTTGAGGATAAGGGCTCCAAAACACATGAGGCATGGCTCAAGATTGCAGTATGCAGTGATGTCTGTATCATCCCCGTGCCCCAGTGGACGTCCTCTTTCAATCCAGTCCCTCAGGGCACACACCTCGGCATGATCAAGCTCGTTCACATCCTCAGGCATGGTATGTGATCTGACTCCCGACCCCACAATCAAATCTCCGGATACCAGGACGCATCCTACGGGAAAAACACCCCCTGACAAGGCACTTACAGCCAGATCCAATGCCTCAGACATCCATTTTTCGTGATTCAAAGTCCTTTGTTCCTCAGCCACTTCTTGATACTCTCTTCAAGGGCAAAACCAGCGTCTGTCTCCAATACTATTTTTTCTTGCAACAACCTTAGTCCATTTTTCTCAAGCTTACTATCAAGTCGTTTACAGATATAATTCACGCAGATAACGTGCCGGGCCGGAATCCCGCAACCCCGCTCCCCAAGAAACCAGCAGCCTGTCTCATCCCAGGGTGATGAAGGAAGGCTGCAACCCATCAGGAGATTAATTAGAAGCAAAATCACGTCAAAACGGTCCTCTATGCCTTTTCCGCAACAGCTCCCTCCATCATTGACAGCGCAATCAGTACACTCGGCAACGACCCCTATACTCTTCATCTGTATCCATGATTGCTGAATAGTCTGCCGGTAAGTCTCATATAAAGACTGAATTGTCCTGTCGGACAACAACTCCCTGCCATAGACATGAAAAAGCCTCTCTGCACACCGGATCTTTTTAAGGATCGGATAACCGGTGCCTATAAGCAGCCTCACAGAATATTTATCAATCATCTGCCGTTTTCTGCTGTACATTGAACAACTTAATCACCATACAACCAATCGGGCAAGGACTTCCCGGCCCATCCTCCAGATTGACTTCTATAGATGGACAGTATACAAGTACTCCTGAGCAAGAGGAGAATGTTGTGAAAGATGAATCACTCTATGCCCAGGCGGGCGTAAACATAGATAAGGCCAATGAATTAGTAAAAAAGATACGGCCGATGGTCGCTTCCACCTTCAAGCGTGGAGTCCTCACGGAAATCGGCGGCTTTGCCGGACTTTTTGCGCTTGACCTTGATCGGTACCATGAGCCTGTCCTGGTCTCTTCAACGGACGGCGTAGGGACCAAAATCAAGATCGCCACCCTGTGCAATATGCATAAGACCATTGGGATCGACCTCGTTGCAATGTGTGTTAACGACATACTGGTATGCGGGGCCAACCCACTGTTTTTCCTGGACTACTTTGCCACGGGCGAACTGGATCCTGAAAAAGCAACAGATATTATAAAGGGCATTACAGATGGATGCAAAGAGGCAGACTGTTCCCTTATCGGCGGCGAGACTGCTGAAATGCCCGGGTTATATGCAGAAAATGACTATGACCTTGCAGGATTCGCTGTTGGAGTCGTGGACAGGGACAAGATCATCGACGGCTCTGAAATAGGTGTAGGCCAAGTGATGATAGGCCTGTCATCAACCGGACTCCATAGCAACGGTTTTTCCCTGGTGCGAAAAATCTGTTTTGAAAAACTCGGGCTTAACGTCTCGGACAAGGTGCCCGGGATCGGAGAACTTAGCCTGGGAGAAGTGTTACTAACACCCACAAAGATATATTTCAG
>WTCF01000039.1 GCA_013138705.1 Deltaproteobacteria bacterium | reverse complement strand
TTTACTCCCTGAGTCAAAATGCTTATGGCTGGGAGATTACAATTGAGGTACGCGGCTATGCGCCCAAGGAAGGGCGTTTCATAGTCGAGGGCGAAAATCGACTGGCGATTCCCTGTCCGATGGCCAGACCTACAGACGTCGTAACTGCCTGAGTGCAACACATACAATGATGACTATAGGTGTCATTGTGGTGAGCGCCGGGGAGAGGCTGAATATCAGCCCTAAATATCCAAGGATCTGGACACCAAAATAAAAGGCTATTCCGATGATCGTGCCCAACATTATCCTGTTTTCCGTACTTACTGAACGTGGTGACCCGAAGACGAATGGAAGCGAGAGCAAAATCATGGCCCCGGTGCTGAATGGAATACTCAATTTTTGCCACAAGGCCAATGCATAGTGTTCCGCATTCGCCCCTTTTTCCCGGAGTGTCCGGACATATTGATAAAGATCGGAAGGAGATAGGGTGTCAGGAGGAAGTGCCAGGACACTGACCTGCTTTGATGTCAAGAATGAATTCCATGTCAGGCCGTCAAACTGCTGTGTGGTTATGTCTACTTCTTTAATAATTTTTTGATCCACGTCCTTGAGCAACCATTGTTTGTTACCGCGGATTTCTGCCTTGCGGGCATGCATGAAGATCTTCATACGGCCTTGTCCGTCAAATTCATAGATATCAATGTCTATCGGACCTTCCCCCTGAAGGATATCGTGAACGTGAATAAAGCGGAAACCGTCACTGGCCCAAAACCCGTGTTCCGTCGGCATTGTACCAGGTCTGGAGAGGGCAAGTAAACGTTGCATCCAGGCATACTGCGCCATTGGCGGAGCGATAAACTCCGCCAGTACTGCCACCACCAGCATGAGAAGTATGCTGGTACCGAGGACTGAGCACCAGATCCGCTGTACCGAAATACCACAAGCCTGCATGGCCGACAGTTCACTGTGGCTGGCCAGTGGCCCCAGTGCAACGATGCTCCCCAGCAAAGCGCTTACCGGCATTAGCTCCAGTACGTGCATAGGCAGTGTTAGGGCCACAAATGCAAACGCATTCTGCATTTGATACCGTCCGGTTCCGATGTCGTCCAGTTGGCCTACAAGCTCTAAAAAACAAAACAAGGCAACCAATATGATCATGACCAAGAGACATCCTAGAACGACACTTACGCCGATATAGCGATCAAGTATTTTCACGGTAAATCGAACCGCAAAGACGCCAAGGACGCTAAGAAATACTTTATGTCAAAAGACATAAGTATCTTCTTTGCGTTTAACCCCTTTGCGTACTTGGCGCCTTGGCGGTTTCTTTTACCACTATGGGGTATTTTCAGCGGAATCAACGTTGTTTCCATATCAGTGCCAAGAATAGACAGGCCAACAACGCATGGATCCACCAGATACCAGGCATAGTACCCACGACCCCATGTTCTACCCAGGTTTTGGCCATCAAAATAGAGTTGTAATAAACAGCGAAGATCACTACAGCAACAGGCGTCTTGATGCACCTTCCCTGCCGCAGCGCCGTTCGGCTTAAGGGAACAGCCAGCAGCCCTAAGAGCACTGTGGAGAGAGGCATGGAGAGCCGCCACTGGAATTCTGCGATATCCTCGGGATCGTCGGAACGTGCCAATTGCATGATGGAAGCAGATTTGGATTTATACTCCACCGGTACTGTCTCCTTGGGCAGATGGAATATGAATTGCTTGAATTTTAAAACCTGATCGGCCTTTCTATTAAGGGCGAACTCATACCTGTACCCGTTTAAAAAAAACAATATTCGGTCGCCGCTGGTCATATCGACTTTTTGATAGACTTGCTTTGCGTAGATAACCTGCAATGTACCGTTATGTTCATCCTGTATAAAGACCCGTTTTGCTCGACTCAGATGAGAATCGACCTTTTCTGCAAAAACAACCCGGTTTTCCGGCCCGATTGAGTGGAAATGGCCCGGTTCCAGCTGGGCGATATCAAATTCAGTTTTCGCCTGTGTTCTCAATCGATGCATTTCCTTATATGCCCAAGGACGGACAAATAAAGACAAGCATGCAATCAGCGCAGCAAAAAGCAGGCATAACTTTAAAATTACAAGGAATATTCGGATATTGCTCACACCGGAGATAGCCAGCGCCGTCATTTCGAAGTTTGTGTAAAGGCGTCTCATAGTCAACACAATAGACAGATACAGGGCCATAGATAGGAGTATCTCTAGAGCTTTAACTGTCTTGAGTAGAATCAGGGATATGGCAGTGCTTCTCGGTAACTGCCCGCTCACCGCATCAGCCAAGTAATGGGTTGCACTGTAGCTTACGAAAATAACCAGCAAAATGGCAAATATCACCACTAGGGGTTTGCTTATTTCGTGAATTATGTAACGGTCTATGAGCAAGAGAGTATCCTATAAATTATACTTTATAATAGAAGAAAATGTGATATGTTGCCACAAACTTTAAAACAAGGTCTCAAGATATGCTACTGAACATCTGATAGAGCAAGAATTACATAATATGTGCCATCCTGGGGCCGCAAGTGTTGCGAGTTTAAGATAAAGAAGATATTTGTAATAGAGAAGGTGCAGCCCAAAAGATCCACAAAATCATCTGGGAAAAATAGGGCAAATTTATGGGTTTCTGAAATTATGAGAGTAGTGATTTTGAGTGCGGGCCAAGGCCGAAGGCTGTTACCGCTTACCAACAATTTTCCAAAATGCATGCTGTGCATTCATGGAAGATCTTTGCTCGAATGGCAAGTAGATGAACTGCTCAAATGTGGCATCGAACAAGTGACTGTTGTTGTCGGCTACGGCGCCGATCAGGTCGAGAAACTCTTGGCCGACCGGTATGAATCGCACAGGGTGCGGATCATCTATAATCCGTTTTATGCAGTCGCTGACAATCTGGTTTCCTGCTGGGTAGCGCGTACCGAGATGAATGGGGACTTTATTCTTTTGAATGGTGATACCTTGTTCGAGAC
Source organism: Deltaproteobacteria bacterium (assembly GCA_013138705.1). Next base: position 14,618 of record WTCF01000039.1, on the reverse strand, counting down.
AGAAGTGTTACAACGTCTTCTTGCTTCACAGGACCGGCCAGTGACGGTAATCACAGATCGCAAGCTTACGTATGACGCCGACGATATGAAAGTCATGCTGGACGGGGACAGGCTCATCAGGATCGACAAGGATATTCCTCTTGATCAGGTTGATGCAGAGTCCGTCGGCATGATCTTCTTCCGTGGGAAGGGGCCGGCATTATTTCGTGCGGTTATAGAGCAGGCCTTGCGCAGACCGCAAGGCCTCAAACAGTGGTACCTGTCCGGGATCGATGAGATGGCGCGGTCAATGCCCGTATGGACTTGCTCCATTGAGGGACTTCAATGGGTCGAGATAGATTATCCCGCCGATTTAAAAGAGGCGGAAAGGCTTGTACAAAGCTGGATACCAAAACAAGATCTGGCGGCCGGTACAGGTTAGCCTCTCACAATGTCTTGAACAAGCCTCAAATCATCAATGCTATCCACATCTATGGCCGCTTCAGGAAAAGGCATTATAACGGCACCTGCGATGAGCCCCATTTGGCGCGATATCCGGGTCAGCCCCTCATCAAGAGACAGCCGTCCCAACAAATACCGCAATACTGTCATCCAGCCGACGGCACTGATCATACGCCATGGCTTCTTGCGCCTGCTTTCCACCTTGCGCCAGAAGTCGGCAGCAGTGCGGGCGCGAGGCGTGAGAAAAGCAAACAGATTGCAACTACAGTAAGCACCGTCGCGAAGTCTCGTCACGGTCCTTCTTGTTCCCGGATAGGCCGCCGCCAACAGTTCGTACCGGGCCAGACCGATGACAATGTCGCATTCTGTAGAGCGGGCACGGGAACAAAAATAATCCACCATCCGGGCGTTCAAAAGGGCGTGATCAGCGGTCGTTACTAGAACGGGTCTATCTTTCGGAAGCGATTGCAATACGTGCAAAGTACTTGAACTGGGGGTCGCCCGATTTTCTATCCATTTCACATGACCCGATGCAATGCGGTCACAAAGCTCTGCATCCTGATTCACTGCATACCGTTGCGGGCCGCACATTATACAGGCGTCTATTTCCTTGGCAGCGTTCAAGGCATCGAGCACGCGAAGGACCATGGGCCTATCGTCCACCAAAGTCAATGCCTTGCAACAGACCCCTGTTGCCTTGGCAACAGGGTCATCGGGCGAGCGATCCGCCGCAAGGACTACGGCTGTAAAACGTGATGTCTCTGTATTGATATTGCTCGAGTTCCTCATTTCAGTTTTTTTTGATAAATACGGTAACGTTTGTATACTTCGGCCCCCAGCGACTCCAGCATGTCTCGCATTCTCGTGTTGTCTTCAAGGATCCAGGACAGTTCCACCTCTTGTATACCGCGTTTTACCCCGGCAATACGTACCGCCTCGATTACCATAAATGCGAGCACAGCACCCAACAGGCTATGCTGATAGCGTTTACGCACGCCCATAAGAACGGCCCGCCCTGTCTTGGGATAGGTTATCTTAAGACGCCATAGCAGCTTGAACCAGCCAATAGGCAAAAGCCGTCCGTTAAGATCTCGGATGATCTCATTCAAATTTGGAAATACAACTATCATAGCTGTCGGGACACCGTCCACTTCGGCAATTTGCACGAAGTTTTCATCCACCAGAGACGCCAAATTACGGCCTAAATCTCTGAACTCCGACTCGGTAAAAGGGATGAAACACCAATTTTGTGACCAGGCATCTTCAAAGATATCGCGTATGATCTGCAGATCTTTCTCCAGGCTGGATCTGCGCAATGGCCGAATGCGCACCCGCCCTGCCATCTTGCCCATGGCCTGTATAACAGCAGGTATCATAAAGTCAGTGCCGAGACGATATGCCAACAGGTCTTTTTCCTTGAAATAGTCCTGTTTCTCTAACCGCTCCGCGTAGTAAGGACGGGCATGACCCATCATGACCATGGGAGGTGTATCAAAACCTTCCACCAGAAGGCCACACTCATGGTTGATGGAAAGGTTAAACGGCCCAAGGACCCGGCGCATGCCCATCTCGCGCAGCCAGATCTCAGCGGCGTTCAGAAGGGACCGGAAAATTGCGGCATCGTTTTGCGCATCCAGCATCCCGAAAAAACCGGTAGCATCCTGATAACGTTCCAGATGGAGCTCGTCCACCTGGGCACTGATGCGGCCGACGGGCTGCTTGCCCCGGTAGGCGATCCAGAAACGACAACGTGCATGCGCGAAATAAGGATTTCGGCGGGACAGATGTCGGTGCCGTTCCATCAAAAGGGGTGGTACCCATACCGGGTCGTCTGCATAGATTGACCACGGAACGCGGATGAACCTGTACAAGGCACGGCGACCTGTCACAGGCACGACCCGTAACAACCCATTATTTTGTCTCTGTCTGCCAGGCAGACGTGGGATAAAAGATTTCATAGCGAATAAAAACACCGGATATATTCGTATCTATTGGGAGATTACAAATAGAGTAACCGTTCACCGTTCATGGTTCAAGGTTCAGGGGTTAACCTTAGTGCAAGTTCACCCTATGAATCCTAAGAACCGAATGAATTGATTTGACATTCGGAAATAAATGAAATATCAATAGGGCCATCTAAAAAGCCACTTTTTGCTTGATGGATGCTTGCTCGTCAATGATAAAGCTGATACATATATCTAATATATTTGTCTAAAAAACCGATAATTATCCGATAGAGGTTATGCAGGCGACACCGACCGAAAACAACTTGCCGCTGCGAGGCGCAGATTTTTCCACGCTGGCGGAGGCACTTGATTATGCGGCCCGGGGTAAAACCGGGTATAATTTTTATACCAGCAAAGGGAAACTTTCTGCCGTGCTTCCTTATGCACAATTGCGGGAAGAGGCACAGGTACTGGCCCTCCGTCTCCACAGCCTGGGGCTGGAACGTGGTACCCGGATGGCACTGGTGGCAGACACTCACCCTGATTTCCAGCGCTTCTTTTTTGCCTGCCAATACGCCGGCTTGGTGCCGGTCCCCCTTCCAGCAATGGCTTCCATGGGCAACCGCAATAATTATGTGGAGCATTTGCGGGGACTGCTCGTAAATAGCCAGGCAGCGGTTGCCATGGCCCATGAAGGGTTTGTCGAATTTCTTGCCGAGGCCGCTGCAGGATTAGATCTCAGATTTTTCGGCGCCCCTAAGGCATTCGCTGATCTTCCCCAAAGCACCATCCGGCCGCTTCCAATAGGGCCCACAGAGACGGCTTATATTCAATACACATCTGGAAGCACGCATTTTCCGCGCGGGGTAGTCATCTCCCAAAAAGCGGTCCTAAACAATCTGAGAGGCATTATTAGGACCGGGCTCCGGATGCAGCCCGATGATCGTTGCGTATCCTGGCTTCCATATTACCATGATATGGGCTTTGTTGGATTCGTACTGGCCCCGCTGGCATGTCAGCGCTCTGTCGATTACCTGGGCACTCAGGCATTTGCAATGCGGCCTATGCAGTGGTTGGCCCTGATGACCCAGAGCAGGGCCACGATCTCTTTCGGTCCACCGTTTGGTTATGAACTCTGCGCACGCCGAGTCCGGAAAAGCGATATGGACCGGCTTGACCTCAGTGCCTGGCGCGTGGCAGGAATCGGAGCGGAAATAATCCGTCCCGACTTCCTAAAACAGTTCGCGAAAATCTTTACTCCCTGTGGATTCGACAAAAAGGCCTTTCTAGCTTGCTATGGCATGGCAGAATGCTCTCTCGGTGTGAGTTTTGCATCTCTCGGCCAGGGTCTGGATGTGGACATTATAGACACCGACCATTTTGTTGCACACCAGGAGGTATTGGCTGTGGAGGACGGTTCAGAGAAAGAGCGCCCTTTGCGTACGAGCATCTTCGTTAAGTGCGGCAAACCGCTGCCAGGGTATGAAGTCGTAGTACGGGATCGGCAAGGAAGGGAATTGCCGGACAAGCGCTGCGGGACCATTTTTGTTAGAGGGCCGAGTGTGATGTCCGGCTATCTTGGAGATATTGATGCGACCCGTGAGGTCCTGTCCCCGGATGGCTGGTTCAATACCGGTGATATCGGTTATCGAATCCAGGGAGATATCGTGATTACCGGACGTGAAAAGGACTTGATCATTATCAACGGCCACAATATCTGGCCTCAGGACCTGGAGTATCTGGTCGAGCAGAAGCCCGGGGTGAGGCCTGGAGATGCAATGGCCTTTTCCGTCACAGGTGCAGGAGGAAAAGAAATCGTTGTCATGGTCGTTCAGTGCCGTGAATCCGACCCAGCGAAGAGAAAATCCATGACCAAACAACTGCAGGGTTTGATCCGCCGGGGATCGGGCATTGACTGCTTCGTGGAACTGGTCCCTCCCCATACATTACCTCGCACTTCTTCCGGGAAGCCGTCTCGATCCAAAGCGCGGCAGGATTTTATCCAACGAATTGGGCAAGGCCACCAAGGTGCACAGAAACGGCCTACGACAAAACGCCCAGCAGAGTATTCCGCCTTAGATAGATATTACAAGGATAATCCGCCTGCTGATTTACTTTTTTCCGTTCATCCCAAAAGCATTTCTGACCCAGTGTTTACTGATAGATAGAGGCGGTATCGTGCCCGATCCGGCGTCCACAGGGAGGTCCTTATGTCTCGTGTGATTGCCTTGACGGGAGCAACCGGGTTCATAGGCGGTGTACTGGCACAGCGGCTTGAGGCCGAAGGCTGGCAAGTCAGGGCCTTAGTGCGTCCTTCCTCGGTTAAGGCCCGGCTTACCGGCATGGTCACGCAGTGGGTGATAGGGGATCTAGAGGACATGGACAGCCTACGCCGTTTGGTTTGCGGTGCAGAAGCCGTCGTGCACTGTGCAGGCGCAGTTCGTGGCGCATCCCGGGACTATTTTAATCGGGTTAATAGCGCAGGTGTAGCGAGGCTGGCCCAGGCTGCTGCAGAGAACTATCCGCCACCGCGCTTTTTGATGATTTCTTCGCTGGCGGCCCGTGAACCGGACATCTCTCCGTACGCGGCCAGCAAGCGACAAGGTGAAGCCGCATTGGCCGCTACTGCAAAGGAAATGGACTGGACTGTGTTCCGGCCGCCTGCTGTGTATGGACCCGGGGACAAAGAACTGCTGCCGCTGTTGCGCTGGATAGGACGGGGTATCGCTTTGGTGCCGGGTGCCGGTCATGCCCGCCGGTTTTCATTGTTATACATAGAAGACTTGGCAGAGGCGGTGATAAGATGGTTGGAAAGCGACAGTTGTGGACAAGATGTATTCGAACTGCACGACGATCGTAGCGGCGGATATACTTGGAGTGATGTGATCAAAACGATCGCACTGCTACGCGCCAGACCTGTCCTTCGCGTGCGGGTGCCTGTGACGGTACTTGCTACCCTGACCAAGCTGAATCTGATGACGGCCAGGATGGTAGGATATGCGCCGATGCTGACCCCTGGAAAATTACGGGAACTTATGCATCCCGACTGGGTGTGCGATAATACGCCCTTTAGCAAGGCAACCGGATGGAAACCGCAATTTCCCCTGGAAGAAGGCCTGCTGCGTACCTTGGGATGGCACGACGAATCTTGAAAGGAGCGCGAACCTATGTCACAGTATGAAGACATCCTTGCACAAATCTATCCGGTTCTGCAGCAGCTCGCCCGGGACAAGCAGGAAATCAATGAAGCGACGGATTTGGTAGCCGATCTCGGTCTTGATTCTATGGCGGTAATGGAACTTCTACCCGCTATAGAGGACTGCTTCGATATCTCCATTCCATTAAATATATTGCCAGATGTCCGTACGGTTAAGGACCTTGCTTCACAGGTCCAACAATTGATGCTGGAATCGTGATGGGCATTTTCGACAAGTTCCATCGTCTCGCTGCGGATCAGCGGGTCCTGGTAGATAGTGGCGTCAATCCTTTTAACGTCGTCATCGAGCGGCTCATTTCGGCAACCGAGGCGATCGTGAACGGACGTCACACCATCTTAGCCGGTACCAACAACTATTTGGGGCTTACTTTTGATCCGCAATGTATCGAAGCGGCAAAAAAGGCCGTTCAAGCTCAAGGGACCGGGACGACTGGATCACGGATGGCAAACGGGACATATGCTGGTCATGCTGCGTTGGAACGTGAATTTGCAGACTTTTTCGGTTACCGTTCTGCCATCGTATTTTCCACCGGCTACCTTGCCAATCTGGGGATGTTGTCGGTCCTGGCGGGTCGCGGTGATACGATTTTGGTAGATGCACACTGTCATGCGAGTATCTATGACGGATGCCGCATGGGCAGTGCGGAAATCATTCGATTCCGACATAACAATGTGATTGATTTAGAGAAACGCCTACGACGGCTTGGCAAAAAGACCGCAAATACCATGATTCTGGTGGAGGGCATCTATAGTATGTTAGGCGACCGGGCCCCTCTGGCAGATATAGTAACTTTAAAGCAGAAATACGGTGCCTATCTACTGGTGGATGAGGCCCATTCACTGGGTGTTCTTGGTGAACACGGGCGCGGGCTTCTCGAGGAAGCCGGTGTGGGAAACAGCATGGACTTTATCATAGGTACCTTTAGCAAAAGTCTGGGCGCAACCGGCGGCTTTTGTGTCAGCAACCACCCTGAATTGGATCTGATTCGCTATGCCAGCCGCCCGTATATCTTTACCGCGTCGCCTGCTCCACCGGTCATCGCCTCTACCCGGACTGCACTCAAGATACTGGAGACACACCCTGAATTACGCCGACGGCTCTGGCGTAACGCCCGCCATTTGTATCAAGGTCTTGACGATATGGGCTTCAGCCTGGGCCCGGAGATCAGTCCTATTGTTGCAGTCCGCTTGCCGAGTGTAAAACAGGCCCTCGTCCTTTGGGGCAATCTTTTGGATCGCGGGGTGTATGTGAATCTGGCATTACCCCCGGCCACACCGGACAGCGCGTCCCTGGTTCGCTGTAGCGTGAGCGCAGCGCATACCCAGGAACAAATAGACTACATCTGCAAGGTCTTTTCCGATTTGAGAGAAGGCGCCATAGCCCTGGATGCACAGTCAACCGCGGTCGATAGCCCTTTGGATGTTACACCCGCATCCTGAATGTGAGACAGGTTGCGAGGTCCATTTTGGCGGCCCTGATATGCCGGCATACTGCTTGCGTGACCTCTTGGCGGAACGTATCGCGGCGGTGCCGCCCGGCGGAACCATTGATTGGGTAACATACTACTTTCGTGACCGGATGCTGGCCGAGGAATTAATCCGTGCCCACCGGCAAGGCATCAAGATTACTGTGACACTGGAGCGTCATCCTCGAACGGCGTATGCCAATGAGGATGTAATTGGAATGTTGTCTGGCCCGAATGGCTTAGGCGAAGGGTTTCGTACCGTATCCCTACAGCGGGTGCCAACCTCTCCCAGGATAGTTCGGAAACCGCATTTGCATGAAAAGCTCTATTGCTTTTCCCACCCGAGGCCGATTGCCTTTATCGGTTCCTTTAACCCGTCCGGAAATGGTCCAGGGGATGATCCAGCTATCATAGCTGAAATCGGTGACCAGGATCACGGTCACAATGTCCTGGTTGGGCTTGATGACCCCGGGCTGGTTGAAAGGCTGGTTGAACATGCCCGGTGGATCCACCAGACGAAACGTATCATGTTCTATCGTTTTTCCCCGACCGCAAACAAAGCGGTGAAAGGGAAGGACACCGATATCTTTTTTTGGCCACGGATACGGCCGCATCCTGTAATACGGTTTCTCTCACGGCTTGGAGCAGGCGCGCGGATACGAATTGCTGCGTCACACATCAAAGGGGCGCTAATCGTCAAGGCCCTGATACGACTTGTCCACAGTGGCGCAACAGTAAAGATATTAGCTGAACCAACACTGAGACGGGTCCCTGTGGGGGTAGAGCGGATGCTGATTCAAGCCGGAATCCCGTTCCGGCGCGTTATTCATCCTAGAGGTCTTCCGATGCATAACAAGTTCGTGCTTGCGGAGAAGGATGGCCGGCGCTGGGTTATTTTCGGCAGCTTTAACTGGACAGCTCGATCTTATTGGCTCAATCATGAGATTGGCGCTATTTCCACCAATGATCAACTCTTTGATGCGTTTGCCAAGCGCTGGGAGGCCTTGGCAGTTCGCAGAGATTAAAAGCAGATGTTATGACTATTTCACCTTCAACCCTTATTATTCCGGTAGAGACGCAAGTCCGGGAGATGGATGCCAAACTTCTCTTGGGTTGTATCGCGGCTGAGAGCGGTTTTCCTGTCATTATAGGCTCACGGGCGTTTCTCCACTTCCGGGTAGACTCGATTCCGAGGGGCGTTTATCTTGCCAAGAGCATTCGTTCGTTAAGCATTCGTATGTTCGACATCCTGCGCAAGCTTGGTCATGAAATCGTTGCGTGGGATGAGGAAGGCCTGCTGCGTGAACCAGACCCTGAATATTACCGGTGGCGACTGTCACCTATCACTATGCGGCAAGTCTCCCACCTGATTGCGTGGGGCCCGGATGACGCGAGCACCTTTCGCAAGTATCCCGGCTATCATGGAGCGGAAATCCATATTACCGGGAATCCCCGCGTCGACTTGATGCGGCCGGAACTTCGTGAGTTTTACCGGTCAGACGCAGATGCAATTCGTGAACGGTTCGGAGACTTCGTGATGGTCAACACAAACTTTAGCAAGGTGAACCATTTTTATCCAAAACTCAGTGAACTTAAAAAGGCAATGGCAAAAGATGGCACCGATGCGGCGAATCGATTTGATATCGGTAAAGGTCGGCATAAACTTGCCCTTTTTAATTACTTTCAGGAGATGCTCCCATCACTTTGTGAGTCGCTGGGTAGCTCTAATGTGGTCGTCCGGCCTCACCCGGCTGAGAACCAAGGTCCATGGCATGCCATAGCTGCACGGTGTGACAATCTGCATGTAGCAAACGATGGGAGCGTAATTCCGTGGCTGATGGCAGCACAGGCATTAATTGCGAATGGCTGTACGACCCAAGTGGAGGCTGCAGTGCTCGGCACACCGGCTGTGAACTACCAGCCAGTGAAATCAGAGATGTTCGACTTTGAATTGCCTGGTTTGGTGAGCCGGTGTGTCTTTTCACTCGATGAACTCTGCACGACGGTTCGTGCCATCGTGAAAGGAAAACTCGGGCCGCTTGATTATGCTGAGCGTCGAAAGATATTGGATCGGCACATCGCGGGGCTTGACGGCCCTTTGGCAGCGGAACGGATTATCCAGGTCCTGGAGGCCGGAGGCTACAACAAGAGACAACCCCCGGCTACATCATTGAACGCCCATGTCCATGGCTGGATCCAAAACCACTTGCGGACAATGTCGAAACGTATCAATATGCACCGACCCGGGCATCGAAATAATCTAGCCTACCATGCCTATCGCTTTCCGGATATTTCTGTGCCGGAAATCATGAGGAAGATCGAATGCATGGGAAGGCTGCTTAATCGTTTCGAAAGCATCAAGGTCACACAGATATCTAAACATATATTCAGGATCAGCATCAATTAAAGGAGATATTTTCGTGTACAGCGTAAAAATTTACGGCGCCGGTTCTATCGGCAACCATTTGGCACATGCCTGCCGTACCAAGGGGTGGGATGTTCTTATATGCGACATCGACCCTGATGCACTGAAACGAACACGCGAGGATATATATCCGTCCCGTTATGGACGCTGGGACCCGGACATACGCCTTTCAGGGGCAGATACGGTCTCAGGTGAGGGTTTTGACATGGTCATCATAGGCACCCCTCCGGACACCCACATTAGTGTGGCAACCAGGGTGTTGGAAAACAACCCACCGAAAGTATTGCTTATTGAGAAGCCTTTGTGCACGCCCTCTCTCAAGGAGATCCAGAAGATTGTTGACCTTAAAAAGGCCACCGGAACATTCGTTGCGGTCGGTTATAACCATACCCTGACCGAGAATTCCAGGCGCGCGGCCCGGATTCTTGCAAAAAACACGATTGGCGATCCCATCACTATCAGCGCCTGTTTCAGGGAACATTGGGGCGGTATTTTCACCGCCCATCCATGGCTGAGCGGCCCCAAGGACACCTACCTCGGTTTTTTTGAACGTGGAGGCGGAGCTAGTGGGGAGCATTCTCATGCCATAAACATCTGGCAGCGGTTTGCCCATCTTGTTAACGCTGGAAGGATCGTTGAGGTATCCTCCACAATGGATATGGTGACAGATGGCATTGTTAAATATGACCGGATTTGTCTGCTGAATGTCAAGACCCAGGCTGGTCTCGTGGGAGACATCGCCCAGGATGTAGTTACTGAGCCCCCGCAAAAAAAGGTGCGAATTCAAGGCTCCAACGGCTTTCTTGAATGGTTTGTCAATCTTGATGGACATGATGCCATACGTTACTGGGATGGAAAAGGAGAGGTTATAGAGGAAACGATTCAAAAAACGCGCCCCGACGACTTCAAAGGAGAGATAGACTTTATTGAAGTTATCCTGAACGGAGGGGATCCAGCGGACGCTCCCATATCGCTTGAGAGGGGGCTTGAGACCATGCTGGTTATAGCTGCCGCCCATGTCTCCCATCGACACAAGAGAACCGTGAGAATCAACTATGACGGGGGATACGGACCCGAGGCCTTTGAGATATCCTAATAAGTGCCCGTCCGGAAACGAGGTAAATCTTATGCACAACTTTAATTTTAACGATCTGTTTATTCTCGATCTTGCCAACAACCACCAGGGCGACATGAAGCATGCCCTCAACATCATTAATGCAATGGGTAATGTAACCAGAAAGGCCGGTGTCCGTAGCGCTCTCAAGTTTCAATTCAGACAATTGGATACCTTTATTCATCCGGATTACAAACAGAGAAAGGATGTAAAACATATCCCGAGATTCATGAAAACGGCCTTGACCGCACAGCAATACGAGACACTCACTAAGGCCGTCATTAAGAATGGGATGCATACGATATGTACCCCGTTTGACGAAGAATCCGTGGATGTTATCCTTGATCTTGGCATTGAAATTATCAAGGTGGCCAGTTGTTCCGCAAGTGACAGGCCCCTTATTGAACGGATTACCCAGGTGAACAAACCTGTCATTGTCTCAACGGCAGGGTTGAGCATGGACAAGATAGACAGGCTGGTGAGTTTTCTCGAATCAAGAAACATGCACTTCGCCTTGATGCATTGTGTGGCCATCTATCCCACACCAAATGACAAGCTGAGATTGAATCAGATCGACGTGCTGAAAGAGCGGTTCCCGGACGTGCCCATTGGGTTCTCTACTCACGAGGAACCTGACAACTACGCGGCCATTCAAATTGCTTATGGAAAGGGTGCAAGGCTGTTCGAAAGACACATAGGAATGGAGACAGAAGAACATAAGTTAAACAGATATTCCTCCAGACCTGAGCAAATCGCCCGATGGATTGAGGCACACAAACAGGCCGTGGCGGCCTGTGGCGGAAAGCATCGCAGCCCTGCCTCTCCTGAAGAGATTGCCTCTTTACGCTCACTCATGCGGGGGGTATTCGCAAGGGAGGAGATCAAGAAGGGTGATAAGCTTAAGAGGGACAAGGTCTATTTTGCAATGCCGCTCAGTGACGGCCAGCTTACAAGTGGCGACTGGTTTGATGGGGTTGAGGCTGACAAGGATTATTCTCCGCACGAGCCTGTAAATATGGCTGTTGCCAACACTGTATTACCCCCGGAAGAGATAATTTACCGCATCATGCTTCAGGTGAAAGGGATGCTCCACAAGGCGAGGATACATATCGGAAAGGACAGCTCCATTGAGTTGTCCCACCACTATGGTCTTGAACGGTTCAGGGAATTCGGTGCGGTCATCATGAACTGTATCAACCGCAAGTATTGCAAAAAATTGATCATCCAGCTCCCCAGACAGAAACATCCCTACCATTTTCACAAGAAAAAGGAAGAGACATTCCAGTTGTTATACGGGGATTTGGAGGTAGAGCTGGACGGAAAAAGGATCAAACCGCAGATAGGGGATACTATTCTGGTGAGACCTGGTGAATGGCATAAATTCCATACCCTTGATGGTGCAATTTTTGAGGAAGTGAGCACCACCCACTTTGATAATGACTCTTTCTATGAGGATGATAGGATAGCAAAACTCCCCAGGGAGGCGAGGAAAACAGTCATCTCCAACTGGAATGTAATTGAAAAGCAGGCATCCTAATGTGGGTTATTAGCTGCTTCATAACGAGGGTTATGTGGGAATACAAGTAATTGTCTTTGACTTTGACGGAACGCTTATTGACTCAAACCAGTTAAAATACGATGCCTATTTTAAACTGTTCCCCACAGATGACCGCCATGCCCCAATCATTCGTGTGGTCCTTTCTGAAATATTTGAACAAAGCCGTTACGTCATCCTGAAAGAGATTCTCCTGAGACTTGGTTACAGGAAAGATGCGCTTTTAAGGGAAAAAGTCAAAGAGCTGGCCGGGTTTTACAACGAAATTGTTGTGGCAGGGGCAAAAACCTGCCCGGAGAAGACAGGAGCGGAAGAGGCGCTCAGAAAATTTTCGCCGGCATATGGACTATACGTGAGTTCCACCACCCCTGATGCCAATCTGAAAGAGATCATTAGATTCAGAAAATGGGATAATTATTTTCGCGGGGTGTTTGGGTGGCCGAATGAAAAGCATGAGACACTCCGGCGTATCATTGCATTAGAAGGGTTGAAAAGCGATCAGGTGCTTGTCGTGGGAGATGGGGAATCCGATAGAGAATCAGCGATAAAAAACGGATGCCCTTTTCTCTTTGTTAACGAACAATTTCGATTCGAGGACCTCGGGAATGCCATGGATGGTCTGTGAGGCCAAGTTTCTTTGGCAGTCACAGTATATCAAATTGGACAAAAGGATAATCAGTGCTTGAAAACAAGACCATACTGGTGGTAGTACCCGCACGCGGTGGGAGCAAGGGCATGAAACTGAAAAACATCCGTAAACTGAACGGTGTTCCCCTCGTTGCCCTTGTCGGACGCGTGGTAAAACAGTTACCGTATGTGGACAGGGCGGTCGTTTCGACGGATCATGAAAAAATAGCTCAAATAGCAAGGGAAAGCGGCCTGGACGTGCCCTTTATGCGGCCAAAGGCCTTGTCCGGGGATTTTGTGGGTGACTGGGAGGTGCTCAATCATGCCTTGCTGGAATGCGAACAAATCGATGGAAGACAGTATGATGTCATAGTAATGCTGCAGCCGACTTCTCCCTTGCGTCAACCAGACCATGTGACGGCATCCATAGAGAAACTCATCAAGGGGGGTTTTGATGCCGTATGGACCGTCAGCGAGACAGACGCCAAGGCGCATCCCCTGAAACAGCTTGTAATTCGAAAGGACAACCTGGATTATTATGACCCAGCTGGGGCGAACATAATTGCGAGACAGCAGCTTACGCCGGTGTATCACAAAAACGGCGTAGCATACGCCATTACCCGGGATTGTATCATCAATAAAAAAAGCATCAAAGGTGATAAGACATCATTTGTTTTAATCAATGAAATCATGGCAAACATCGATACTGAGTTTGATTTAAGGCTAGCTGAATTTGTCATTAAGCTGGGTAGCAATTCGACTCAGCAACCATCCAAGGTTTAAAGGCTCATTTGATCAGACCGTCTTGGACCTCCCATTTTTGGACCCCCGGCCATCCCTGGTTGCCAGGTTGATGGTATGACCGGAGGATAATCAAGAATATGACGGAAAAAAGAACACCGCTGATCATTCCCATGGAAAGCCAGGTGAGGGAACTAGATCCAAAACTTCTGCTTGCCTGTGTTGCCGCTGAACGCGGGTTTACTGTATTCCTGGGTTCGAAAACAGAGGTGGGGCTCCGCATTGCCTCTTTTCCCAGATCCATATATTTAGGCAAGAGCATGACGGCACGAAGTATCAAGATGTTCGGCATCTTAAAAAACCTCGGCCACGATATTATCGTATGGGATGAGGAAGCCCTCGTCCACCATTCCAAGGAACAGTATTACGGGCGCCGGCTTGATCCCAAGACGCTAGAGCAGGTGAGTGCATTGCTTGCCTGGGGTCAAGAAAACTATGAACTGTTCAAGGAATATCCAACGTATTCAGATACGCCGATCTACATCACCGGAAACCCACGTGGAGATATGATGCGCCCTGAAGTTTTTCCCTTTTACGAACCTGAGGCAGAATCGATTCGCAAACGGTTCGGTGAGTTCATTTTGATCAACACAAACTTTAGTATGGTGAATGGCTTTCTCCCCAGCCTGAATCTGTGCAACCCGGGAGCCAAGCCAGATGCTCCGACCCAAGCCGGTACAGCCGCGAGGGGATTGACCCCGGAATTTGCGGAGGGTTGGGCAAACCATAAACAGGCCATATTCGAGCATTTTAAACGGCTTATCCCCTCACTGAGTAAAGCCTTCCCGGAGCATACCATTATAATTCGGCCCCATCCGGTGGAAAATCATGATGTGTGGCATCAGCTTGCCGAGCCATACGACAACGTCAAGGTCATCTACCAGGGCAATGTTCTCGCTTGGCTGAAAGCGGCCAAGGCGGTCATTCACAACGGGTGTACAACAGGAATTGAGGCCTTCATTGTCAAGTTGCCCGCAATTGCTTATCGGCCGGTAACCGCCAAAATTTACGATTTAGACCTGCCCA
>WTCF01000009.1 GCA_013138705.1 Deltaproteobacteria bacterium | reverse complement strand
AAGATAGCAGATACAAAGGGGAGAATATAATAAAACAACTCTTCAGCCCGGAATTTCGTAACCGGCTGGAGGCTGTTATACCTTTCGGCCATTTGACCGTTTCAGCAATGGAGCAGGTAGTGGACAAACTCCTGGGGGAGATCCAGGAACAGTTATCCGGACGCAAGATCAAACTGAATGTCACACCTGCTGCCAGATCCTGGCTTGCCCAAAACGGGTATGACCCTCAATTTGGAGCACGTCCTTTGGCTCGTATTTTACAACAGGAGATAAAAGACCCTGTGTCTGATGCCATCCTATTCCATGGACTCTCAAAAGGCGGTAAAGTTGTTATTGACGTTGAAAACGGACAGCTTATTATTCATAAATAGTCAATAGTTCCAGCCTTTAAAATACCATAAGGATTTTCTGACAATGCCCACAATTCAAAGCATTACAATCGTTCCCAGCCTGCCCGATCGTTTGATGCCGTTGATGACTATTGCTCGTAACCTCTGGTGGACATGGACCCCTGAGGCTATCCATCTCTTTCAGGACATGGACCGGGAGTTGTGGGAGAGGTGCAGACACAACCCGGTTTCCTTGCTGGGCACCATTGAGCAACCCCGGCTGGAACGGCTCGAGCGGGATGATGTCTTTCTTGCCAGAATGGAAAAGGTGCAAAGGGAGCTGGAACGCTATCTACATGCCCAGACATGGTATAAAAAGATCAGTGAAAACCGGGATGACGGGATAATAACTTATTTTTCCGCTGAGTTTGGCCTACATGAAAGCCTTCCCCTATATTCCGGGGGACTTGGGATCCTTGCCGGTGATCATATGAAATCGGCCAGTGATCTGGGGCTTCCCCTCATAGGAATTGGTCTTCTTTATAAACACGGGTATTTTCAACAATATCTCAATCCTGACGGATGGCAGCTTGAGACCTATCCCTCAAATGACTTCTACAATATGCCGGTAAGCCTGGTTAGGGACAAAGAAGGAAACCCTTTGACAGTCCAGGTGGAGCTTGAGGGCAGAGAGGTCCACATACGGGTCTGGTCCCTTAATGTGGGCCGGGTCAAAATCTATAACCTGGACACTGATGTCCCATTAAATTCTCGTTCAGACAGACAAATAACTTCCTATCTCTATGGCGGCAGCCTTGAAACCAGGCTCCAACAGGAGATAGTGCTGGGCATGGGGGGAATAAAGTTAATAATGGCCCTTGACCAGTGCCCTTCGGTTTGCCACATGAATGAAGGCCATTCCGCCTTCATGGCACTGGAACGTATCAACCAGATAATGCGCAAGGACAGTCTGCCTTATGACGTGGCCTTGGAGGCCGTGCGTGCCACAAGCATATTTACCACTCATACCCCTGTCCCTGCAGGAATAGACCGCTTCCCGCCGGAAATGATCCGCCGGTACTTCACAGGGTTGGCAGATGAAATGGGCATTGGTATTGATGCATTCCTGGGGCTTGGAAGGATCAACCCCGGTGATCAGGCTGAAGAATTCTGCATGGCAGTACTGGCTATCAATATGGCATCTCAAACCAATGGCGTGAGCAAGCTTCACGGTGAGGTCACACAAAAGATGTGGGGTGGCATATGGCCCCAAATTCCACAGCATGAGATCCCGATAACCCATGTCACTAACGGAATACATATACTCGGCTGGCTATCAAGTGAGATGTCCATGCTGTATGAACGATATTTAGGATCAAGATGGATCGATGAGCCCACAAATCACGCCATTTGGAAAAGGAGCGAACAAATTCCTGACTTTGAGCTCTGGAGAAGCAAAGAGAGACTGAGAGAGAGACTCATATCTTTTTCCAGGGCAAGGCTCAGAAAGCAGCTTCAAGCAAAAGGTGCCCCAAGTTACCAGATGAAGCAGGCTGACGAGGTACTGGATCCTGAGGCCCTTACCATAGGCTTTGCCAGACGCTTTGCAACATACAAGCGTTCTGCCCTGCTCTTTCGAGATCCGGACAGGCTCAGGCAGATACTATCTAACGAAGAGCGTCCGGTACAGCTCATCTTCAGTGGCAAGGCCCATCCACAGGATAAGTACGGCAAGGAACTCATCCACAAGATAGTGCAAATGGCCAACACCCCGGAGTTTCGGAAGCACATAGTCTTTATTGAAAATTACGACATAGAAGTGGCCAGGTACCTGGTCCAGGGAGTAGACGTCTGGCTTAACACCCCTCTGCGCCCAATGGAGGCCAGCGGGACCAGCGGCATGAAGGTCCCGGCCAATGGCGGAATCAACCTGAGCATCCTTGATGGATGGTGGTGTGAAGGCTATAAGGGCAACAATGGCTGGGCTATAGGTGCAGGTGAGGAATATGAAGATCGCGAATACCAGGATGAGGTGGAAAGCCGGCTCCTCTATGAACTGCTTGAAAATACCGTAGTACAACTGTTTTATGATAGATCTGCCCATGATATCCCTCATGGATGGGTTGAGATGATGAAAAATTCCATCCAGACCCTATGTCCCTACTTCAATACAAACCGCATGGTGGAAGAATATGCCAGCCAGTTTTATCTGCCCAGCATCTCCAAATGGCACTTATTCGCAAAGGATAGCTGGAAGGAGGTCAGGGAGTTGTCTCGTTGGAAACGGGAGATATCAGAAGTATGGCACAAGGTGAAAATACTTGATTTGCAGGTCCCGATCAACGGATCGCCAAAGGTCGGGGATCGTTTGCCGATCAAGGCCGTACTGGATCTTGGCGGGCTAGATCCTGAGGAGGTGCGGGTTGAGGCGTATATTGGTCGACTGGACGATAAAGGAGAGATCCCTGAAGGCCATCCACTACCGATGCTTTCCATAAGCGGGCAGCAAAAAGGAAAAGGATCTGTCTTTGAAGGAACACTACTCTGCCTTTCAAGCGGGCGGATAGGTTTTACTATTAGATGTTATCCTTTCCAGAAAGAACTCAGCCACAAGTTCGAGCTCGGACTTCTGACCTGGTGGGAAACCGAGAGATAGTTTCTAGCGGAGGCGTTTTCGCCTCCGCTTTTTCTATTTAATTCTGATCCTGATTAATTCTAAGGCAGCTCTTTCATAATGGATTCGGACACTTCCGGGATGGAGGACGTTCCGTCCACTGAAATAACTTTGGGACCTTCCAGACCCTTGAAAACGTTGACAGCCGCCATTGTTCCAGTCGTATCGTCATAGTAAATGTTGTGGCGCTTGTTGATGGCTTCCTCGTCCTGATCATCGGGCCTTGTTATCAGATCACCGCCGCATACCCGGCAGACAAGTTTGCCATCTTTTTCCACAGGTTTAATAGCATCAAACGCAATATGGTTGGGATGGTTATTATCATTAACACAGAGTCGGCGACCCATGATTCGCAGTTTGGCTATATCCCGGTCCAGGACGATCTCTAAGACGTAATCCAGATCCATACCTTCGTCCTTCAAGGCCTTTGCCAGGGTTTCCGCCTGGACTTTGTTCCTGGGAAAGCCGTCCAGAAGCCAGCCATTCTTACAATCGTCTTCCTTGAGGCGGTTGAGTATCATCGGAATTGTAATATCGTCCGGAACCAGATCACCTTTATCAATATATTCCTTGGCCTTTAAACCAAGTTCTGTTCCTTCGCCGATATTTTTTCGGAAGATCGCACCTGACTCAATATGGGCGATATTATATTTTTCCTTGATAATTGCGCCTTGGGTTCCTTTACCACTTCCATTGGGTCCAAAAGTTAAAATGTTCATACTCCACTCCTTTTTTAATGTTTATTATGCCATAATGAATCAATGATAAAATTCAACAGGACGGATGATGACTCAGAAATCGCATCCTGATGATTTGGATTCAGAACACTGCTGCTCTTTATAACTCTTCATAACCCTTGGCCGCAAGACAAATACCAAAGGAATCAACCCAAAATAATCTTTAAGGGCATAAAAAAACATACACGTAGTTCGAATTTGAGAAAAGTATTTTTTCTATGCGTTTTTTCACTTCCTCGCACTTTGCCCTTGAACAAAATCTTGAGTTTTGCATGCGGCTCCATATATAGTATATAATATTCGGTCAAAATTTACAGATACAGTTGAAATACGGACTTTTATTTTTTAGGAGTACAGAGGAAATGGCTATAAAGCTCATGGAAATGAATTTAAAGACTCTGCCAGGTTACTTGATGCTGTTGTATTCCGTAATAGCAGTCGCCTTTGTTTTTTTATGTATCCCAACAACAGCTTTGGCTAAATACCTATACGTAATACCCACCGCCGAGATCGCGGTGAGAAGTGGTAAGGGTAGTGAGTACAGGCTTGTTGCCGTGATTATGAACGGTAGTCGGGTGCAACTGTTGAAAGAGGACGGGGACTGGGCCATGGTACGCACATCCAATAATAAGAAAGGCTGGATGCCTAAAAGGTATTTAAGCGCCTCCCCACCTATGAAGGACGTGGTCGCTTCTTTACGGGTGGAGAGAGATCAACTTAAAAAACAGACGACCAAGATTAGTGAACAACTGGATGAAGCCTCAGAGGCCCGGAATCAGTATGAGCAGGAATTGAAAGCCTGTATTCTGGACAGAGACCAAATCAGAAATAGCTATGATAGCCTTAAAGAAGATGCTGCAGATGTACTAAATTTCAAGACGGCCCTTTCAGAAACAGCAAAGGAACTTCAGGAAGTAAAACATAAATATACCATAGCTGAGCAGGAAAATGAACATCTCAGGGATAATAGCAAAATAAAGTGGTTTTTCGCCGGTGTCTTTACCCTGACAGTTGGTTGGATTATAGGTTTTATAACAACCCGCGGACGTAAGCGCAGACCTTCACTTCAAATCTAATAAGATAAAGACATTTGGCAGTGAAATTTGAAACTTGAAATTGGGAAAAACACAAAGATGTAGATGCGTTACCTAATTTCAAATTTCGAATTCCCAGTTTCGACATCGGCATTCAAAAGGATGCCGGAATTTATTCAAAATGTTAAGGTTCTTTATGAAAAAAGGTTTTACTGATACCAGAATATTTAAATGCCCCAGGTGTGGAAAGCCAATTTCTTTTGAGGAAAATCCCTATAGGCCTTTTTGCAGTAAAAAGTGCAAGATGATGGATCTTGGCGCATGGTTTATGGAAGAATACCAGATATCAAGCCCTATGAAACCTGAAGATGAATTAATGGAAAGATGAATATGGACCAGAAAATCGAAAAAGTTATCCCATCATACGACGTAATTATTCTTGGGACAGGACCTGCCGGTCTGCAGGCTGCAATTCATGCAGCAAGGAAAAAGGCCAGGGTGCTGGTACTGGGCCGTCCGGAATCCAGCAGCCTGTACAAGGCCCATATTGAAAACTACTGCTGTGTGCCAGGAGTAAAAACAGGAGAAGAGCTCCTATTAACAGGTATGCAGCAAGCAGAATATTTTGGGGCGGAACTTCTTCAAGAAGACGTTATAACAACTGCTGTCCTTCAGGGGGATGCATACCAGGTAACCACTGAGAGCGGAAAGACTTACTCTACATATGCCCTGATAATTTCAACCGGAGTGACACGTAAAGGCCTCGGGCTTAAAGGAGAAAAGGACCTGGTCGGCAGAGGAATCAGCTACTGTGTTGACTGTGACGCAAACTTCTATAGGGATGCTGTGGTGGCAGTAGTGGGAGACGGGAGCGCTGCCGCCCATGGCGCAGTCACTCTGAGTAAGATTGCTAAAGAGGTAACGCTTATAATAACTAAAGATCTGAAGGTGAACCCTGCACTCAAGGCAGAGCTGGAAAAAGGCAATGTGATAATGGCTGCCGGGTCCAAAGTAAAGGAGCTAAGAGGCACCGACAAGCTGGATGGCGTTGTGCTCAGTGACGGCACCGAACTTTCCCTTGACGGACTCTTTATTGAAAAAGGCGCCAAAGGGGCCATGGAGCTTACGGCTTTTCTGGGAGTAAGTCTGGATCCGGAAAAATTCACTTATATAGTCACTGACAGAAAACAGGCCACCAACATAGGTGGCATCTATGCAGCAGGGGACATATGCGGACCTCCCTTTCAGATGGCAAAGGCCGTGGGTGAAGGTTGCGTCGCCGGTCTTTCCGCAGGCAGCTTTGCACTCAAAAGGAGACGGAAGGAGACGCAGACCGGATGATATTAAAAGTTTATACAGTTGGTCCTCTGGATGTTCAGGCCTATATAATAGGATGCCCTGATACGGGCGAGGCCATGATCGTTGATCCTGCAGGGAGTGAGGAAAAACTGGCAAAAGAAATCACTGATTCCGGCCTCACCCTGCGTTACATAGTCAATACCCATGGTCACCCGGACCACACCAGTGGAAATCAGAAAATGAAGGCCCTTACCGGAGCACCTGTGTTGATGCACAAAGCCGACGACATCATGTTCAGAAACCCTGAGACAGCTGAAATGTTCAGGGCGTGGGGCTTTGAGCCGGCTCCTCCGGCAGACGAATATATTGCCCACGGAAATGTGATCAAGGTCGGCAATCTCAGGTTTGAAGTAATCCACACTCCAGGACATTCGCCTGGCTCGGTATGCCTTTACGGGCACGGCCATATAATTACCGGAGATACCCTTTTTGTTGGTGCTGTCGGCCGGACGGATCTGCCGGGAGGCTCATTTGAGACCTTGATCAAGTCCCTCAAGACCCACATCTTTCCCCTTCCGGATTCCACCATAGTACTTCCCGGGCACGATTACGGCGACCGCCCCACATCCACTATTGGACAAGAGAAAAAGACCAACCCCTACCTTACAGAATTTTGAATTAGGAATTAGGAATGAAAAAGGAGAAATGAGGATTAGAATTCCTGATTTTAAATTCCTAATTCCTAATTGTTTTCCCGGTCTTCCCATCTGCAGTGTGTGGGATGATCTGGTCTCTGCTGTAAGCCAGAACCAGGTCATAATTGTCAGCGGGGAGACAGGTTCCGGGAAGACCACTCAATTGCCCAAAATATGCCTCGCAGCAGGAAGGGGTACGCATAGGAAGATCGCCTGTACACAACCCAGGAGGGTGGCAGCTATTACGGTGGCTGCCAGAGTTGCCGAAGAACTGGGGCCTCAGGGACCCAGACTCGTGGGCTACAAAATACGCTTTAAGGACAGTACAGGACCTGAAACCAGGATCAAATTTGTAACAGATGGCATGCTCCTGGCTGAAGTGCAGCAAGATCCCAAACTCAGGGCGTATGATACCATAATTGTAGATGAGGCCCATGAGAGAAGCCTCAATATAGATTTCCTCCTGGGGATACTTAGAAGACTCCTGCCAACCAGGCCTGAACTAAAGGTCATTATCACATCTGCCACAATGGACACTGCACATTTCTGCCAGGCATTCGGCAAGGTCCCGGTAATAGAAATTGCAGGTCGCGGTTATCCCGTGGAGATACAGTACAAACCTACAGAACAAGATGAAGAAGCTGATATAACTACTGTTGAAAAGGTTATTTTTGCAACAGAGGAGATTAGGAGGAAAGATCCCTTTGGTGACATACTTGTCTTTCTTCCCACAGAAAGGGAGATACTGGAAACCGTCAAGATCCTGAAGGCCAGGTGCGAGGATGAGGCCCTGGTACTTCCCATGTACGGCAGACTGGCCGCTTCTGACCAGAAGCGCATATTCAAGGCAGCCCCTGTTCAGAAGATCGTAGTGGCTACGAACGTAGCCGAGACCTCCATTACAGTTCCGGGAATCATGTATGTCGTGGATTCGGGTCTGGCTCGAATTGCCCGCTATAACGTCAGGTCCCGCACAAAGGCACTTCCAATCGTTCCCATATCAAGGGGCAGCGCGGACCAAAGGGCAGGACGTGCAGGGAGAGTCCATGCCGGGGTTTGTATTCGGCTTTACAGCGAAGAGGACTACGAGGATCGGCCCGAATACACTTTGCCTGAAATCCGCAGATCAAATCTGGCCGAGGTCATACTGCGTCTTTACGCAATGAAACTTGGGCCTGTTGATAAATTTCCTTTTGTGGACGCCCCATCTTCCCAGGCCATAAAGGAGGGATTTACCACACTGAGAGAATTGATGGCCCTCAATGCAGCAGGCAGACTGACCAGGACAGGGCGAATTATGGCAAGGCTGCCTCTTGATCCGCGAATTTCCAGGATGATCATTGAGGCCCGGCATGAGAATGCACTGAAAGAGGTTGTCATAATTGCGTCGGCCATGAGTATCCAGGATCCTAGAGAACGCCCGGCAGATAAAGAAAGCCAGGCAGACCAGGCCCATAACTCGTTTAAGGACCCTTCTTCGGATCTACTAACCTTTATCAAGATGTGGAATGCCTATCACAAAGAGCTGAAAGCCGGGCGCAGCAGGAATCAGATACGAAAATACTGCAGGGCGAACTTCCTCTCCTACAACAGGATGCAGGAATGGAAGGATATCCATGATCAGATAATGGATATCCTCCGAGAATCGGAAGAATTCCCCCAAATCACCAAATTCCCTCTCAATCAACAAATCAACAGGTCCATTCATTGTTCTGTTCTTTCAGGTTTTTTGGGGCAGGTTGCCCTTAAGCAGGAGGGGTCCCGCTACCTCGCAGCCCGTGGCAGAGAGGTCTTCCTTTTTCCTGGTTCCTCACTTTACAAAAAAGGCCCTAAGTGGATAGTGGCGACAGAGCTCATACGGACATCCAGGCTTTTTGCCAGGACAGTGGCTGCCATTGAGCCCGAATGGATAGAAAAACTGGCAGGTGATCTTTGTATACACTGCTATTCGGATCCACATTGGGAAAAACGCCGTGGAGAGGTAATGGCATGGGAAAGGGTCACGCTCTTTGGTCTCCCGATAGTTGAAAGACGAAAGGTCAGATACGGGAAAATTGATCCGACCGAATCCAGGGAGATCTTTATACGACAAGCACTGATTCCGGGTGAGTTTAAAAACAAATACCCCTTTGTCGTCCATAATATGGAACTAATCTCAGAGGTTCAGGACCTGGAGGACAGGACCAGGCGGCGGGACATCATGGTAGACGAGGAAATCCTCTATTCCTTTTATGACCAAGGGTTGAGTGAGATAGAAAAAATACTGTTCAAGGACAAAGCCTGCAAGGGGAAGAAAAGCCCGGGGTCTGAAGTGATATGTAATGAGTGTTCTCTTGCCAGGGCATTACGTATTGCCAACAATGACGTTCCAGCTCTATGCCTTACAAAAGAAGATCTGCTCAGATCAATCCCGGATACCGATGTGGTCGTCCAGTTTCCAGGACACATAAAGGTCTCGGAACACAGACTCTCTCTAAGTTACCGTTTTTGTCCAGGAGATGAGGCGGATGGAGTTACTGTAAAGATCCCTTCGGGTATACTTTGCTCTTTATCACCTGAGCCCTTTGAGTGGTTGATTCCAGGCCTGCTCCAGGAAAAGATCACCTATCTCCTGAAATCATTGCCCAAGCAGATTCGCAAACACCTGGTACCAATACCCAGGGTCGCTGAAAATATAGGCAAAAAACTCAAAAAAACAGAGAAGGGCCTGCTTCGCTCATTACAGGAAGGACTTTTAAAGCAATATGGCATACATATAGAAAGGAAAATGTGGCCGGGACCTGAGGACATCCCCCATCACCTCTTGATGAGATTCGAGGTAATAGACCGGAATGGAAAAGTCCTTGATTCAGGGCATGACCTCAACCGCATACAGGAGAGCCGGCAAAAGTCCCCTTCTACTTTTGATCAAAATGATCCCGAATGGTTAAAGTTCAAGGCCAGGTGGGAAGTATCCGGGCTCAACCTGGGGAATCTTCCGGATCTCCCGAGTTCGGTCATGAGTTCTTCAGGAGACCGGGAGAATCCCATAAAGGCCTTTCCAGGACTTGTTGTAGAAAATGACCGCGTATGTATAAGGCTTTTTCTTAATCAGGATGAAGCCCTTTCAAAAACCCAGCAGGGGGCAAGGCGACTCCTCGCCGTTTACCTGGGTAAAGAGCTTGGATATCTCAA
>WTCF01000059.1 GCA_013138705.1 Deltaproteobacteria bacterium | reverse complement strand
GCCATTCTTATCGCCACTCCATTTGTCACCTGATCCAGGATTACGGAGTATGGCCCATCTGCCACCTCCGGTGCCATCTCTACTCCACGATTGATAGGTCCGGGGTGCATGATCAAGGCCCCTGATTTGGCCAACTTGACCTTGTCAGGGCTGAGGCCGAAGAACATTGCATACTCTCTTACAGAAGGAATAAGGCTCTGTCCCTGACGTTCCTTTTGAATCCTGAGGACTATTATTACATCCGCATCCTCTAAGGCATCTTCCATCTTCAGGACCACTTTTGCCCCGAGGACTTCGGATTGATGCGAAGGAAGCATGGTGGCAGGCCCTGACACAACCACCTCCGCGCCCATCTTTGTAAAGGCCAGTATGTCTGAGTGAGCTACTCTGCTGTGAAGGATATCTCCCAGTATGGCAACTTTTAAATTTTCAATATGCCCCAGGTGTTCCCTTACGGTAAAGATGTCCAGCAGGGCCTGGGAGGGATGCTCGTTTGTACCATCTCCAGCGTTGATTACAGCCGAGTTAACGTATTTTGTGAGCAGGTGAGGAGTCCCTGAATGGGGGTGACGCATGACTATGACATCAGGCTTCATTGCCTCGATGTTTCGTGCGGTATCAATAAGGGTTTCCCCTTTTACAACACTGCTGGCCTTGGCTGAAATTGACACCGTGTCCGCGCTCAATCGCTTGGCTGCCAGCTCGAATGAGAGGCGAGTCCGGGTGCTTGGTTCAAAGAAGAGATGAACTACGGTTTTGCCGCGGAGCGGTGGTACTTTCTTAATGGGTCTTTCAAGGATATCTTTGAGAGACTCGGCAGTATCCAGAATGAAATTGATTTCGTCCGGTGAAAGGGTGGATATTCCTAATATGTGTCGGGCAGTAAAGCGATTCATGCCAAAAAAAAGCCTCCTTTTTGGAAAAAAGGAGGCAGTGTATGGCGTGTATGCCAAAATATTTTGTCACGAACAAGCATTGCTTTCATAATGTTGGATGTAGCACAAAGGATGCTCATGAGTCAAGTGGCTATTTAAGCCTTGGGCGCGCTTGGCTGAAGTTCCGGAGCCGGACGTAGCAGTTGCGCAATCTTTTTGCGAACGTAATCGAGACCAAAAATCAGAGGGATACCGAACCAGGCCAGAAAGTAGACCTTTCCGGGAACAGGCCCTGTGGCCAATACTTTCTGCACTGCAGGAAAGTACAAGACCGCCCAAGAAAACAGAATTTGAATAAGAATCCCGAGAAAGATCAGTTTGTTTTTAAAGATGCCCTTATCCAGGCCTGAACGATAAACGGAGCGGCGTCCCAGAAGGTTGCCGATCTGCATAAGGAGAATCGTGGCCAGTACGATACCCGTCGCCGAGCGGTAAAGAGCATCGTTTGACGCAAGTTCCTGGCCGTATTCCCATCCTCCTTGCACCAGGACGTAGAAAAACAAAAAAATCGACCACAGCGCTTCCAGCAACCCCAGAAACAAATAACTGTGCACCATGAGAGGCGGCGTAAGCAAACCCTCGCTTCGGTCCCGTGGCGGACGACGCATCTCCTCGGGGTCGGGCGGCTCCTGTCCCAAACCCATTGAAGGAATAATGTCCGTTCCCAAATCAATCGAAAGGATTTGAATCACCGTCAGGGCCAAAGGAACAGGCAACAAGATGTAGATAAGATAAGGAAGAATTTCCGGTCCGTTGCTGACGAGCACATAATTGGTGAATTTTTTGATGTTGCTGAAGATCGCGCGTCCTTCTTCGACTCCTGCCACAATGGAGGCGAAATTGTCATCCAATAGGACAATCTGCGCCGACTCCCGGGCCACATCGGTGCCCTTTTTCCCCATGGCGACACCAACGTCGGCTGCCTTGAGGGCTGGGGAATCGTTCACCCCGTCACCGGTCATGGCCACGACTTTGTCCATAGCCTTCAGGGCGGCGACAATTTTCATTTTCTGCTCAGGAGTCGTTCGAGCAAAGACCGACACCCCTTTGCCCAGTTCCTCTATGAGCTGTTTCTGGCTCAACTGTTCCAGTGTGTCTCCTGTGAGAACCCCTGTCTTGTTGCGACCATTTATCATAATGCCGCTCTTACGAGCAATGGCCACAGCCGTATCCGGATGGTCGCCGGTGATCATAATGACGTCGATGCCTGCACTTCGACACTTTTGTACAGCGGGCGGAACTTCCCTGCGAATGGGGTCTTCGATCCCCAGAAAACCCGCCAGGACGAGATTGTGCTCCAAGTCTTCTTGTTTGGCATCTGCATGATCGCCTTGGGCAAGCACTCGGTAAGCCACGGCAATGACGCGCAAGCCTTTTGCAGCCACCGTGCTCATCGCTGCTTCAGTCTTGTCAAGAGCCTCTTCATCGACTGCGACCGGGTCCCTTGTCAAGCCTACCTGCATATAGGAAACAAGCGGGCGTATGGCCTCCCACCCTCCTTTGACTACAAAGAGTTTCTGAGAATTTGCCGAGTAGATACCGGCAGATCTTCTCTTGTCGACGTCGAAGGCAAAATGTTTCTCTATGGTTCTTTCAAAATCAGCCAAATCCCCGCTTTTTTCTGTGTAGGAATTCGCGACCGCGACATCGAGAGGATCTCCAGAAAATCCCTTTTCCAGTTTGCGGACTTCAGAGGTGCTGAGGCCAAGCTCCAACAGAAAGACCTCCGATCGCTTATCCTGTAACTTTTCGCACGCAACGGCATCGCCCAGGTGCGTAATCGTCAGTTGGTTGTGAGTCAGAGTTCCCGTTTTGTCGGTGCAGATCACATGGACCGCACCTAATGCCTCTACGGCCTTTAGCTCCTTTACCAGGACATTCTTCTTGGCCATCCTCAAGCTACCGATTGCCAGAGAAAGGGTAAATGTAGGAAGAAGCCCTTCAGGAACGTTGGCCACGATAATGCCCATCATGAATACCAGGTTTACCCATAGGGATCGTCCGCTGAAAACCCCGTAGAGAAAAAACGAAAATCCCATGCTGACCGCAATAACGGTCAGGACTCTTACCATGCGGCCTGTCTCGCGCTCCAGGGGAGACGGACTCCTTTGGATGGCCTGAGAAAGATGTGCCAGTTTGCCGAACTCTGTCCGAAGACCGGTCGCAAAGATCACTGCCTCGCCGCTACCCTTGAGGACTGAACATCCGGCAAAAACGATGTTTTCGCTTTCGGCCATACGTTCGTCTACTGCCGACTCCTTAAGGCTTTGGGCCTTGGATTCTCCGGTAAGAGGAGCGTTGTTTACTACCAGATCGTCACATTTGACCAATCGGCCGTCGGCGGCAATACGGTCGCCTTCTGATACAATGAGAATGTCTCCCGGAACCAGGTCTTCGGCAAGAATTTCGACATTCTTTCCCTCTCGCCTGACCCATACGCGGGGAGGCAGAAATTTCTTCAGGGCCTCCATCGCCTTTTCGGCGCGATATTCCTGTATAAAACTGAAAAGAGCATTCAGAAAGGATACTCCGAGCAGTGCCCAACCCAACACATCCATACTCTCGCCCGGTTCTATATTGTCAGCGACAAAACAGATTATGGCAGAGACGTTCAGAAGAATGGTAAAGAAATTGGTAAACTGTTTTATGAAGGTACTGGCCCATTTCCATCTGTCGATTACTTCCACAGTGTTCTTGCCAACTTCCAGCAGCCGTTCTTCGATCTCATGTCGGGTTAAACCCTCCGGCCGGGTTTCCAGATAGGCATAGACTTCTTCAGGGTTAACGTGTTGTATCTGTCGCGCCTTACTCATAGCCCCTGTAGATCCCTATATCACATGGTGTTCCTCGCAGGATCCGCTCCAGCGAATTCGCGCAGACGGCATGGCCAAGCCGGGTTCGCTCCGATGCGCCAAGTAGGATCATATGCGTCTTCAACTTGCTACTGTGGACAAGAATTTCTCTTGGCCAGTCGTTACTTACTACGACACGACAGTCCAGCCGGAACCTGGCAGACCCGCATCCTTGCTTAATGTTCTGCACAACAGTGCTAAGGTATTTCAACCCCTTTTTGCGCAGTATCTGAATACGTTGTCCAGAGATTTGGTGAAGCTGAAAAGAACTCACGGTCATAACCCGCAGGAGGTAGACTTCTTCCACTTCGGGCAGAAACAGCCTGAAGAAGGGCCAGGCAGATTGAAAGCCCCTCGGATGTCCTGCCAGCGGGATCAAAAAATTGCCGGGGTTTGCAAGCAAACCCGGCTGCACGACCCGCACTGCCAATACATTGAACTTGTTATGCCTGAAGAGTTCTTCAGAAATGGTCCCTGATAAGAAAGCCCGCCTCTTAGAGCGAATTCGAGTTCCGCACACGGCGAAGCTGTCCCTGCCGTAAGGAATGGCCTCCAGGAGAGACTGGCAGACGTTCTTTTTTACCGGAAGGATTTCACGGCAAAGCTCTATCCCTTGAACACTGCATTTTCGCTCGATCTTTTCGATTTTCTCAGCAACTCGCACAGGAGAGACGCTGCCGTCCTGAATGTGGACCAGAGTCAGTCTTTTTTCGGGCGTATGGGACGCAAGACGAATACCGTAGAGGGCTACCCAGTCACAATTAAGCGACCCGTCATAGGCAAGATAGATCATTTTGGAAAATCTGAACTCCGTATGGGTATATATTTTTGTTGACTTTCACCGTAGACACCATGCACACAAAACGGTGAGGAGCAATCAACCGCCTCCTTTTTCTTGTTCAAATTTGCGTGGCTGAGGCCGTCTGCCCCGTTTCCTGAAGGATCTCACGAATTACTTGTTTCAATTCTTCCCGGTGCTCTTTCTAGTAGCGCTCTTAACTGTGCAAGTAAAATTTGTGGTTTCATGTTTGGTAAACTCTAACGTCCACCATCATCAGTCGGCAGGGTAAATGGGCATCAGTAAATGGCAATTAACCACCTAACTTTGTTAAAGCTTTAAACGCCATGACCCTGCCCATCTGAGTGCATGGTGTTGTTCGGCATATTTCATGTCCAAAGATATGGACGTATTTCAATAAGACGATGGAGATTTTGTTGATCCTGCTCATGCCACTCCTTCTCCTGTTGCCAGTGTTTCTCTAATGCTTTGTAATACGCGGCATGCTTCTTCTTATCTGGCTCTACCATTTTTTTATGGTCTGTTCCGGGAATATCTTCAAATTTTATTGGTGGCACCTTCAAACGTTTATCATCCAAAGGACTTTTTCGAGCAGGACGCTTTGTTTTCCACCATTTGTATAATTCACAAA
>WTCF01000078.1 GCA_013138705.1 Deltaproteobacteria bacterium | reverse complement strand
TATCGTCTATGGCCTGTTGTACCTCTGCCGGAGGGGTGATTGCATTCAAATAGAGATCCCTGAGGGCAAGTCCATAGTGGGCCAGGTCGTTTGTCAATCTGTCAGAAAGTCCCCCGGCCAACTCTTCATACTGGCTCGGAAGTTCCAGCAGGGTCTCAAGGTGTTCTCCCAGGTGATCGTTTAATCTCGAGACTATAACTTCGCTCAGATAATTTTCTAAACTGTCTATATTGTAACTTGCCTGTGTACCTACCAAGGTGTTCACAAAGAGTACGGGTTGGCTCACTTGTATATTGCATATCCCATGGGCCCTTAAGCGAACCAGACCAAACTCCTTGTCTCTAAATGCTACAGGGTCCCTGGTTCCCCATTTCAGGTTGTTAAAGACCTTTAGATTTACAAAATAGACCTCTGCCCTGATGGGACTGGTGAAGGCCCAGGGGAGAGAAAGTAATTTGGTCAGCAGTGGTATGTTCATGGTGCGCAGGGTGTGTCGTCCTGGGCCAATCGCGTCACATGCCACGCCGCTCGAATAGAATACCGCGGCCTGGTTGTCTCGCACGATGATTTGTGCCCCAAGCTTAAATTCACCTGAGCCGATCTCAGGCAGGCGGTGGGAGACTTCAGTACCTGTTTGATCAAACCACTCCAGTACTTCTAAGAAAATGACGTTGTTTATACCCATTGGGATCCTCCATGTTAGAATCAATTCCAAAAGACTGAACAATCACCCGGTCTTGCCTGATGCAGCAGTGTTGGAGTACTGGAGTACTCCAATATTCCGTGAACACATACCTATTTTCGTAACCGTTCACGGGATTACAACGCCCGTTTTACCGCAACTCACCGAACTGTAAGCGTTTACAGGGTGCTGCAGATGCGAGGCGGAGGGTACACAGACGTACTCCCTGTACTTCAAGTGCCCGACAACAAAGCAGATGCGGTGCCCTGTGAACGCTTACCTATTTTCTTTACGGATAGAACACAGTTCATCTTGAGACAAAATACAGAAAAGCGTATAAAGATTATGAGCAAAAAATAATTACCCGAAAAGGAGCAAATCATGAAAGCTAAATTTTGTTTTATTTACCGGTTTTTTTTGAAATTCCTGTCCTGGACCATGTGGTTCAGCGTATTCACGGTTTTTGTTGCATATCCTTATGGATCGGCTGCAGAGGCGGCAGAACCTGAGAAAATCATTAAAAATTCTATGATTGTGATGAAAGAGATCAAGAATGCGCCAGATGGAGGTATCCCTGATGAGCTCCTGGCAAGATGTGAAGGGCTTGCAATATTTCCCTCTGTCTACAAAGGAGGATTTATTGTCGGGGCCAGTTATGGAAAGGGCCTGATGGTTACCAGAGATTCCAAGACAGGGAAATGGCGCGGTCCGGCCTTTTTACAAATTGGAAGCGGGAGTTTTGGCTGGCAGATCGGAGTTCAGGCCACAGACCTGATCCTGGTGATAATGAATCAAAGGGGGGTAAACGCCTTTTTCAAAAACAACCTCACACTGGGTGGAGATATTTCAGTAGCCGCCGGTCCTGTTGGTAGAAACTTAAAGGCCAGTACTGACGCGACTCTCAAAGCTGCGGTGTATTCTTACTCCAGGAGCAAGGGCTTTTTTGCAGGTCTATCCCTTGAGGGAGCATATTTGCATCATGATTACAAGACCGACGAGGCCCTTTACGGACGGATCCTGACTCCTGGAGAGATATTGTCTCAGAAGACGGTTTCTGTTCCGGAGCAAGGCCGAAGGTTTCTTGAATTCCTTGACAAAAATTGTCAGTAGGCTCGTTATGTCAGACCTCGTTAAGTGGTTAAATGGTTAAGTAGTTGATTAGTTGATTAGCTGATTAGTTGATTAGCTGATTAGTTAAGTGGTTATTATTGTTTAAATTTATATCGTTTGCACAAAAATTGGACACTTGATGTAGTTGAAGGTCTAATATACTGATTTAACATGCTTATTTCCCGACTCAACGACTCAACTATTTGACGATCTCTGTATGTATAATATGGCGTGGAAATTGAAGGTAAGAGGACATGGATAATTTTGAATATCAGAATTCCACCTCCATAGTCTTTGGAAAAGGTGAAGTCTCTAAAGTAGGCAAGGTGGTGAGGCCGCTCGGAAGCAATATCTTGCTGGTAACTGGTAAGGGAAGTCTGAAAAAGAGTGGCCTTTATCAAAAAATCAGGGGCTGGCTGGAGGAAGAAGGGATTACTGTTGTGGATCTCGATGGAGTTCAGTCTAATCCTCTGCTCTCAAGGACCCGTGACGGCATCAGGATGGCAAGGGACCATGGGATTCAGGCTGTCCTTGCCCTTGGCGGTGGGAGTGTCATGGACTCTGCAAAGGCGGTTGCCGCAGGGACGGTTATGGAACAAGGAGATGTGTGGGACTTTTTTACAAGGGAGAGGATTATTGAAAAGGCCCTTCCTGTGGTTACCGTTCCAACCTTGGCGGCTTCCGGTTCTGAAATGAACGGGTTTATGGTTCTTACAGATGAAAAGAGCAAACACAAGTTAGCTGCAGGTTCCCCTCACCTGTACCCAAAGGTCTCCATTCTTGATCCAACAACTACTTACACAGTACCTGCGGACTATACGGCCTATGGGGGCGTGGACGCCGTATGCCACCTCCTTGAGCCATATTTCAATGGCCCGGACCCGAACACTCCACTGCAGGATCGGATGGCCGAAGGGCTTATCAGGACCATTATGGATGCTACTGAGACCTGTATCAAGACCCCTGAGGATTATGAGGCCAGGGCTACTATGATGTGGGCGTCATCCCTTGCCCTCTGCGGCTTGACCAAGGCCGGGGTAGGCGACCATCATTTTCCGGTACACCTGATAGAGCATGCGGTCAGCGTACTGTTTTCTGTGGCCCATGGAGCAGGGCTTGCAGCCCTTTTGCCTGGCTGGATAACCTGGTGGGCCCAGGATCATCCGAATAAGCCGGCCCAATTTGGAGAGCGTATTTGGGGCATATCCGGAAAAGGTCTTTCAGAGAAAGCAGAAGCCGGTATAGATGCCCTAAGATCATGGTTTGATAGTATTGGTTGTCCAAAGAGTCTTTCTGATATCGGAATAAGGACTGAGGACCATGAAAGACTGGCAGAAAATGCCATGCTTCAGGCAGAGATATGGGGGATATCCAGCACCTATTCAGTTGAAAATATTGAGGCTGTTTTGGCCTATTGCCAGAGTTGATTCCGCTGAAAAAACCCAATCTGCGGCGTTGCTTCAATTTTCCAGTCACTGCGACGTACGATAAGTACGTCTCATGCCTGGAAAATTTCGCGTCTTGCATCTCGGGCTTTTTGAGCGGAATCATGCTTCAGGGCTTTTGCGGTGTAATCATGGTTGAAAGAAATTCCTGTCCTTTCAGACTGGTAATTTTCGAGGAGGCAGGCTCAGGGAAATATAAAGTGGCTGGAATAGAGGTCTATGGCCGGAACATCACAATAGAACGGATCTACAATATTCCGCCGGCCATGCCGGAGATCATTGACGAGCCTGAAGAGTTTATCCCTGACGATTTTGAAGGCGACCTGATCCTCAATTTTCTCAGACACCCGGACCTGTCTGAGCATCTTGTTAAGATCTGTAAAATCAAGGGAATGCCGGTAATAGCATCAGGGCAGAACATACCAGGAGCCATCTGCCCTTTTACGTGCTGCGGCCTTGGGCGCAGGAAGAGTCTTGGTGCCTATGGAGAGCAGTTCGGCCTGCCTGAGTATGATGTCGAGGTAAAAGACCGCCGCATCACAGAGCTTCATGTAAAACGCGGGGCTTCGTGCGGTGCTACCTGGCAGGTCATTCCCAGGATGATTGAAGTGCCTGTGAATGAAGCACTAAGTACCATTGGAAGAGAGATCCAGTATCTCTGCAAGGCCGATCCATCGGCCTTTGATCCTGTGTCAGGCAAGAGTCCCCTGCACTTTGCGGGTAAGGTGCATATGGCCGCCCTGAAAAAGGCCCTTTCCATGTGAGCCGCTTGTAAAAGTCCTGAAATATGATTCCGCTCAAAATGCTCCGGATGCATCCCTTTATAGGCAATGTTGAATTGTGCGCAGCAGATGGGGTGTTTTCAGCGGAATCATCTATATTTTTGCAACCTGCTTGATGGATGCCCTTTCCCGTCGGTGTTTCAACCAGTCCTCAAAAAGGGTCTGTTGCTTTTGCTCGAGTATTCGTTTGGTGATGGCATCTTTTTGCGCCGGAAAGCCGACAATATCTGCATCTTTCTTTTCCTTGAAGGCCAGGATGTAAAAACTGTTTCCGCTTTCAGCCACTTCATCAGGACAGGCCTTCCCTTCGTATAATGAGAGTCCAGCCTGGGCGATGGCCGGGGGCAGCTTGCCTGTGGCGGTCTTGTCTGTCCGTTTGAAAAGGCCTGTCTGCTGGATTTTCAGTCCCTTGTCTTTGGCCGCAGCCTCAAGACCTTGTTTCTTTGCCGCTTCAAGTAGTTTTTGGGCCTTCAAGCGACACAGCTCTTTTGCCTTTTCCCGGACATAATCTTTTTTTACCTGCTCTTTGACCTCTTCCAGAGAGGGCAGATAAGGTGCCTTCTTATCAAGTACTTCGGCTATGAGGATGCCCTGATGTGTCTGGAGCAAGGAACTCAGCTCGCCGGAATTCAGGGCGAACAAGGTCTTCAGTAGTTCCGGATCGCCCCCTATTACAGCAGGTGGTTTCTTCTGGCTGAAGAGTTCAGTGGTTTTAAGCTCAATTTCATGTTGCTCCGCATAGGCGCTGAGGCTTCCAAGTTGAATTATCTCGTCATAGGCCTCATTGGCCCGATCCCATATCATATTTTTGGCTTTTTGGTCTTTGAGCCTGGTGGCGATAGAGTTTTTTACCTCGGCCAGGGGTTTTACTCTGCCCGGCTCTATCTCCTCAAGCTCTATTATGTGCCAGCCGAAACGGGTTAGAACCGGCTTGCTCACTTCCCCTTCCTTCATCGAGAATACAGATTCTTCAAAGGGTTTTATCATCATGCCTCTGCTAAAAAAGCCCAATTCTCCACCATTCTCAGCACTCCCGGCATCATCGGAATTTTCCTTGGCGAGATTCGCGAAGTCTTCGCCGTTTTCGATTCGGTCACGAATCTTTTTCGCCTTTTTTTGGATTTTTTCTACACTATCTTCATCAGCGCCTTCGGATATCTTGAGCAATATGTGTCTCGCACGCCTGCGTTCATTGACCTCATATTCATTCCTGTGATCCTTGTAGTAGGCCTCTATCTCCAGATTCGTCACGTTGGCATCGTCAATATCGGACTCGTTAAGGGCCAGGTAACGTAGCTTTAGCTGAGGTTCTGTCATGTAGTTTTCACTATGTGATTCGTACCAGAAGGTCAGGTCTTGTTTTGTAGCATTTACTTCTGCTTCGCATTCTGAGGCATTAATTAATACATAGGAAAGGTTGACCTCCTCGTTTTCGAAAATATAGTGGTCCCGTGCCTCTGCCTCAGTCACGGCAAGCCCGGAGCCCAGAAGGGCTTTTAACTTATCCGTGAGCATCCGCTGTCTAACCTGTGCTTCAAAGACAGCAGGTGTCAATCGAACCCCTCTTAGAGACCTTTCATAGAGTCTCTGATCAAAGACTCCATTGTGTTTAAATGCAGGTATGTTGAGGATGATGTTCTGCACCTCTATGTCGCTGGCTAATATGCCCATTTCGCTGGCTGCCTGGCGGATCAGTGTCTCATTTATAAGACCGTTAAGAACCTGCTGCTTGATATCTATCCGGTCCAGAAAACCTTCAGGGATCTGCCCGCCAAACATCTGCTTGTAGCTATCCAGCATGTTGGCATGAGCAAGGCGATAGGATTCCATAAGGATATCTTCACCATTCACCTTGGTCAGAACATTAAGCCTCTGGGAACGGAAACTCCCTACACCCCAGAAAACGAATACTATTACAATAATACCGAGTATAAATTTAATAAGCCAGGAGCCTGTACTATTTCGAATTGTGCTTAGCATTGATTATCAAATTCCTTTCTGATTCTGCTGAAAAAACCTAAGAGGTAATAGTACCTCAGTAATTATTTTCGCGTTTTTCCCGGCAAAAAATTCTGAATCACAAGCACGAGATAAAACAACTTTCAGGCTTTCGTATTTTCGTGCTTTCGTGATCAATTTTTATATCTTCAAACCTGTTTGGTTCCGGCTTATCCGGATTAGGTAATAAGAAATCGCTTTTTCGAGCGATTCGGGAAAGCAGGCCATCAAGTGACCTGCTTGAACAAAAGATTACTTTACAGAAGGCTCAGGTGTCAAGAAGTGTCAAAAAGCATCAGTTCCAATATTTCACCGCAAACGTATCCCCGGCTGATGTTACAATAAAAATGTTTAAGAAAGGGTGCACTCAAAAATGCTGTTAAATCAGTAAGTTCTCATGTCTACGGGTAAGTTCTCAATAAATTCGGGCAAATCATATTTTGCGACTATCCAATGGATTCCGGCTTTCGCCGGGATGACAGGCGCTTACACCCAATCGTCATTCCCGCGAAGGCGGGAATCCAGTGACTGTTACCCAAGACTTATTGAGAAGTTACAATTTACAC
>WTCF01000205.1 GCA_013138705.1 Deltaproteobacteria bacterium | reverse complement strand
CCCATCCAAGCTTTTCCCTTAAAATTGTGAAGTAGTCCCTGAGCGGGGACTTTATGAGTTTCAGGTGTCCCTTGGCCTTTTGCATCTCAACCCAGTCCCCTTCATTGAGTTCCTGGCTTACCTGGCCGTCTACTATTAAGCTGATCTTTTCCGTGGCATTTCTGAGCTGTATTGCCACCTTCATCTGACCTGGCAGTATAAGGGGACGTGCATTCAGGGCGAATGGGCATATTGGGGTCAATATAAGGGCCTCGATGCCCGGGTGCAGGATAGGGCCGCCGGCAGAGAGGTTATACGCAGTGGATCCGGTTGCAGTGGAGATGATCAGGCCATCACCACGGTATGTGGTAAGGAATGAGCCGCCGGCCCAGGCAGGAAGTGTAATAATTTTACCCAGAGGGCCTTTGCTGATCACTGCTTCATTGAGTGCATAGTAAGTTGGGCTTGGACTATCAGACACTTTTACCGTAACCGAGAGCATTGCTCGCCTGTCCAGCTCGAGAGTTCCTGATATCAGGGAATCCAGGGCCTGTTCCATCTCGTCCATGTGGATCTCAGTAAGGAATCCCAGGCCCCCCAGGTTTATGCCCAGCAGGGGAATTCCGAGCTGATAGGCCTTCCCGGCCACATGCAGCAGTGTACCGTCTCCTCCCAGCACTACTATAGCCTCGGCTTGAGGATCTACCTGCCCTTCAGCGACAGAGACCCCGCGCCTTCGGAAAAGCTCTTCCATGGCCTCTCCGATCCTCTTTGGGATTTCGGTCTCGTGCCTGACAATGAGGCTGATGTGTTTGAGCATAAAGTCTCTTTACTGGCCTACTCTTACGAGTATGTATTCTTCCGAATTCATAAATTTTCTGGCCACATTAAGTACTTGATCTGCAGTTACCTCATCTATTTTCCGAACGTATTCCGACGCGAAATTATATCCAAGACCGTAGAGTTCATTTAAGGCCATGTCCATGGCTTGGGCCCTGTTGGTTTGAAGGCCTATCTCATAGGTTCCTATGAGCCATTTTTTGGCCCTTTCCAACTCATCATCAGTCACAGGTTTCCCTGTTGCCATATAGATTTCCCGCCACAGGGCCTTTAAGGCCCTGTCCTTTTTTTCAGGCGCGCAGGCAATATAGAAGGCAAAGGATCCATAGTCCAGGCCAAGCCCCAGGAATGAGGTCACGGAATACGCCAGGCTTTCCTTGTCCCTGAGCTCCATGAACAGGCGGCCGCCCTGACCTGAAAGTACTGCATTCAGGGTTTGAAGGGCATAGCGGTCAGGGTTGTTAAAAGTGGTCCCTGGGAAACCAAGCACAATGTGTACTTGTTGTTTTTCCCTTTTCAGGGTCAGAATTCTGGGTGAAATCAGTGGGTCTGGTTCAGGAGGTGTGGAAAGGACCGATTCTGTTTTAACCGACCAGGCACCAAGCATGGTCTCCATGCTCGAGATGATTTCTTCAGCACGAATATCTCCCACCATGGAGAGTACTCCCCTGTCAGGTATTACAAAATTCCGATAGGTCTCAAGCAGATTTTTTGAACTAATAGCTTTAATGACAGAGGCCTTGCCCAACGGGTTCATGCCATATGGATGGGGCGAGAAAAGCAGGCGACGGAATTCCCTTACTGCAACTCCGGGCAGATAATCATCCTGACGTTTAAGCTGTGCCAGTATCAAGGGACGGAGTTTTTTTGTTTCTTCAGACGGGAAGGTGGGAGTGAGCAGGATCTCAGTAAAGAGGGCAAGGCCCTTATCCAGGTTTTGACTCAAAAAACGGCCTTGAAGCCCAAGGGTGTTCTGACCGGAAAAGCCGCTGATGCTACTACCCAGGCCCTCTATTATTTCGGCAATACCCTGGGCGCTATGGGCCTCGGTTCCTTTTGTCCAGGCCTTTGCGAGGAAGTTGAAGAGACCGTCGGTTTTCTCACTTTCGTATCTCACTCCTCCTGGGAACACCAGTGTTGCGGCAACCGTAGGTACTCCCGGGGCCTCTTGGACTAAGACCGTGAGGCCGTTTGAAAGGCTAAACCTCTTGACAGTGCGGATAAGAGTGCCGCCATCAGACTCTATCCCCTTGGCCAGGAGTTCCGCCTCCTGGACCATTACGGCCAGTTCCTGGCTCGTAAGCTCAGGCAGGCGGTCCTCAGGCATTACCATGGC
Source organism: Deltaproteobacteria bacterium (assembly GCA_013138705.1). The sequence continues at coordinate 938 of WTCF01000205.1, read as the reverse complement.
CACGCTGATGTTTTCCTGTCTGAAAATCTGCCCGGCAACCTGCTGGATATCCTGGGCCGTCACCTCCCGGACTTTCTCAAGATAGAGTTTTTCTGCATGAGGGTCCTTTGAAAGGGTCTCAAAGACACCAAGCTTTCTTGCTTCTCCTTCCATGGTCTCCTGGCTATAAACAAAACCCGTTTCTACCTGGACTTTAGCGCGCTCCAGCTCTTCCTCAAAGATTCCCTCGTTCTCCAGACGGAAGATTTCATGGAAAATTTGCGGCAATGCTTCCTGGGTCTTTTCCGGGTCAAGAGAGGCGGTGATCTCAAAGATTCCCGGTCCTGTAGGTGTAAATGCTGCTGCATCAATGCTATGGACCATCTGCAAACGATTTCGTAGAGACGAGGTGAGGCGTGAGCTCTCCCCTTTTCCAAGCAGGGCAGCTAAAACGTCCAGGGCAGGTACATCCGGGTCATTGAAGCTGGGTAGTCCTGAAAACGCTACAGCCAGGTAGCCTTCCTGGATTTCCATTGCCTCCATGGCGATCCTTGGGGCGTCCTGCCGCGGCTCTGATGGATAGGTGAATTCTTGAGGCCCTTTTTTTGTTACTGATCCAAAGGTGTCCTGGATACCGGCCAGGGCCTGAGATGCCCCGACGTCTCCAACAACAACAACGGTAATTTGTGAGGGTCGATACCTTCTTTCCATATAGGTCAGGATGTCTTTGCGTCCAAAAGACTCGACCGTTTCAGGATAGCCGATTACAGGGAATCCATATGGGTGTGCCTTATATGCTGTCTCCATTAATAAGCTGAAAAGTCTTGTCCTTGGCCTGTCGTTTCTCATCCTTATTTCTTCAAGCACCACTTTTTTCTCTCGCTCTAATTCATCGGGATCAAATGATGAGTGAAATACCGCGTCGGAAAGTACGTCCAGGGCATTGTCCAGGAACTGTT
>WTCF01000177.1 GCA_013138705.1 Deltaproteobacteria bacterium | reverse complement strand
TGAAGATTCTCCTTGTCAACCCTCCTAACTGCGGTCGCAGTATTCCGGAAGAGCAGTACGGAATCGATTCCCTGAAACAGATATTCCGCGGGGAACCCCTTGCACTTGAGGTCCTGGCAGGCAACCTTGAAACACACGAGGTCCGTATTGTCGATCTCAAGGCAGAACCTTCCACCCTGCAAGGTGTTCTCTCTGAGTTCAGGCCTGATATTGCCGGAATTACCGGGGTAACCTGTGAAGCCAACACCATGCTCATGCTCGCATCGGAGATCAAGGAAGTTTGCGGTGCAATTGTGGTGGTAGGGGGTATGCATGCCAGCAATGACCCTGAGTTCTTCAATAAACGAAACATTGACTATATTGTCATGGGTTTGGGAAAGGCGAGTGCCGCTTTCGTGGGCTGGCTGTTGTTTTGAGACGGCTGGTTGATTTTTTTTCTCTTTGTTGTATTTTATATTAATACAAGTGAATACAACAATGCGTGATAAATGGAGGCAGCACCATGAGAGTAACAACTGTCCGCATGAGCGACGAGGTCCTTGACCGTGTTAATACCATGGCAAAGACTTTGAACAGGTCCAGGACCTGGGTCATCAACCAGGCTGTGGAAAGATTTTTAAGCTATGAGGAATGGTTTGTCCGGGAGGTGCAGGCTGGCCTTGACGAGGCGCGGCGCGGTGAGTTCGCAAGAGATGAAGAAGTTGCGGCCCGGTTTGGGAAATGGGGCGTGAATGCGGATTAGCTGGACCCAGAAGGCGATTGTTAACTTGGATAGCGCCGTGGAATACATCGCTACAGACAGTCCGGCGGCAGCGTCCAGAGTGGCGCAAAAAATATGGAACAGCGTGCAGCTTTTGGCGGATCAACCCAGCCTTGGCCGTCCCGGCAGGGTGGCTGGCACCAGGGAACTTGTTATCTCCGGCCTGCCGTACATTGTTGTCTATACTGAACAGGATGGTATGGTTGTCATCCTGCGGGTCATGCACACTTCGCTGAAATGGCCGAAGCATTTTTGACAACGAGCAACGCAGCCATCGGACAAAAGATGGATGTAACCCTGAACCTTTGAACCCTGAACCCGTGAACGGTTATGATATAATTCCCTTCACTACCATTTGGATTCTACTCACCATTCTAATTGACAGATGACTGACTAAGTCGGCTTCCCTAAGCTGTTCTTGCACCTCCTCTACTCTATAGGCAGCCAATAGCGAGCTAAAAAAATCTTTCTTCAGGATAGCCGATTCATCGCCCATATATTTTTCAACAATGGCATCTGCCTCCTCTTTGTTTCCGGGTCGAATGATATCCATTATAATAATCGGTGCACCCCTCTTGCTATAGGTTTTGATAGTCTCCCATAATGCCATGGGGGTGGCAAGATGATGCAAGAGGTTGTTGGAGATAATGGCATCGTATTTGGCAAGGGGCATTCGCACATCAGGCAGACAGCCATGAATAAGGCGGATGCGGTTGGTCAGCCCGGCCTTTGTGACTGCAGCTTGCCCGTATTTCAACATACTTTCAGCGCCGTCCACACCATGTATATGACATTTTGGGAAAAGCCTTGCAAAACGCAAGGTGATGTCGGCAGGACCACACCCCAAATCCAGGATTGTACCGATTATCTCCTTTTCAGAAAAACTGTTTTTAAAATGTTCAACAAACAACCAGTTCGGATTATTGAAGTCGGCCATTGCATAGGCCCTGGCCTGTCTTTCAGTGTTCATCAATTCAGGCTCAGGGATCCGTTTCATCACTCGGCCTTGCTTTGTCTCCTGATAAAATCCGCAAGGGTCCTAAGTGACTCTAAAACCCTGCGACCTGTTTCCTGGGCGTCAATATGCACCCCATATTCCTTCTGAACCGCTCGATTTCTACAGCGTCAAGAGAATCAAGGCCAAGAGGAGAGTCAGGGCCGATCAGCGGAGCAGGCGCATTAGCGTCCCATCCTGTCTTTCCCTGATCAGGGAGCCGGCCATTGGTACGACGATAAAAAATATGCCAAAGAGGGCCCAGGCCGGGACGTTTTGCTGTACCGAGGTGGGTGTTTTTTCAAAATCCTTACGGAAGGCCAGTTTCTCTTTGATCCCCATCATACGTTGACTGCTCCAGTCAAGACGCATCTTTGGGACATCTTCGATAAATTCCTCGGAGCCATACGGCCCCATCGCCTCCTGGATGATCTTGTTCATTTGCTTCGGCAAGAGTTCAGAGAAAATCCGGGCCTTTTCTCTGATTTCCATGCTAAGAACCGCCATATTCAGAGAGCTGACCACTGCTGATCGAAAGCCTCCCCGCACGGTGGGATCGAAATAAACAACCAGGTCCGGAACGTCTATATCATTCTTAAGCGGGATGTCATCTGTCGAAAGTGACCTCGTCACCAACTGCCGTGCTCGTTCCCTGACAGCTTCTGTAATTCCCTCTGGAATGATAACACAGAACTGGAAATCTCCATTAATAATTGCCTCCCTGGCCGATTTTTCATCAATTTTTTGCCCATCAAGCTCCTTAATGATCTCTAAGGAACCAGATTCACGTAACTGGTCTTCTATAGTCTGCCCCAGGGAGTTCCGGTCCTTATCTACGAACAGAATGCGGGTACTGGTTCCCCCTATTGTCTTGAGGACGTTTTCCTGGACTAACGAGACAACAAGTACAAGCACCGCAGGCATAACAAAAAGCACTAGCAGACCGGCCCTGTCTCGCCTGAGCAATAGAAGCTCCTTTAAAATAGTCGCATACAGTTTAAGCATATCAGAGGTTCATGTTAAAAGACGAACATCGAACATCGAACATCGAACGTCCAACGTCGAATGAAAAACGAATATCCAATACCGAACATTCAACGGTACACGCTGAATGAGTTTTAACCATCTCTGGGTCTCCCTAAGTTCCTTTAATGAGATACGAAGCGCATGGATAAAGTCCTTTTTTCCCATTCAACATTCGATGTTGGACGTTCGATGTTCGATGTTCATCTTTTAGTAGTTCATTAGTCCATCCGGTGCAAAAATAACTTAGCGCTTATGCCCCTGAACCCACATCACATCAATCCCTAATACTTTTTCCCGTCAGGGCGAAAAACAGGGTCGCTTGTAAAATACTTGAGCAATGCTGTTGGGCAATCCGAAGCGTGAGAATTTGTCCGGAATACGTTCAAAGAGATTGGTGCAAAACCTTGCTGATTTGAAGATGTAGTTGAATTTGATATTAG
>WTCF01000038.1 GCA_013138705.1 Deltaproteobacteria bacterium | reverse complement strand
AGAAAACCAGTTTTATGATTTTTCGCTCACCAGTTTCCAGGTGCCTGCACCTCTTGACCCAGAATTTCGGGTCTTCAATCCCGAACCGGCGCTCCACCTCATCCCTTAGGACCATATAATGAAGTCCGTTAACACAAATAACATCCCCGTAATTGATATCCATGAATTCAGTTGTGTCATGATATATTTTCCCACAATATTTGCTGGGAAAATTAGGATAATATTGTTTAACAAGATTTCTGACATCCTGTGACATACGTCTTTGCTCCTGCTGCCCATTCTCAAGATATTTAAAAGACCATGGATGGACTTTTTCAACAGCCTGAAAATAATGATTATTAGTATATGAACCGCTTCAGTTGTCTACGGATAATAGCCTTTTCTCAATTTTCCTACATAATTAGTTTATTATATTTGGAGGGACTGCGCAAAGGAAATGTTTGATTTTCCAACTAGCGGCTCCATATGGATTTTGGGGTGCCTTTTCGGCCGGCTATTAGTTCCTGTCGTCCTTGATTGTCGGAATCATAGATACAGGATTCCAACGCATATTCTGCCTGTAACCTATTAAAATCTTCAGCGGCGATAATTTGTTTAGGTTTCGACTCTTTACGGATACCTCTTCTTGATTGCCGGTTGTATAATCAGCATTCCTATTCTTCTCCGTGTCTATTTCAAATATGACCGGGGGCTTTTGACAGAGTTCTGCCATTGTGCAAGGGAAAGTCTTGAGATTTTCTTTCGTACTGTGCTTGGCTTCCCGGACGGAATTCCAGGCCTTGTGGGGCAGCGGCGGAAGGAGGAAACGCTGAGGCTTGGAGATAAGCCGCCTATCATCCCTTATCCAGATTCCAGAATTCAGTGAGAGGCCCAGGATTGTCCCCCACGAGGTCTTCACATGACATCCCCGGCAAACAGTACGGGATAGGGGACCTTGCCAATTCATACAACTTAAGGTAAGTCATGGCATGGAGTGTGGCAGGTCATTTAAATTCATTCAAAAACAGATACGCAGGACAAATTCTGATATCGTCTCTGTCAATAAGATCCTCTTCATCCTCAAGCAAAACCTGGGTAGCTCTGACATCGGGAAAACGCTTTTTCAGATACTTGAGGGAACGGCTGGCTCCTTTAGCTGCTGTCTTGCACTCGATAAAATGGATAGGCTTGCCATCTTCCATTAAAACAAAGTCCACCTCTCTTTTGTCAATGTCTCTGAAAAAACGAAGCTCCGCCTCCCGGCCCTCTGTATCCTGAAGAAAACAGCACCATTTCATTAAATGACAGGCCACCAGATTTTCAAACCTTTTCCCTGCCTCCTTCACCAGAGTCCAATCCCAGTGATAATGCTTGGCTTCTTTTTTTACAGCCCGGATTTTTGGAGCGCCAAAGGGATATATTCGAAACAACATATACAGATTTTCAAGCATGAAAATCCATCGTGAAACCGACTGATGGGATACCTGCAGATCTTCCCGCAGCCCATTGAGAGAAAGCGGGGATCCTACAAGTTCCGGAAGGCGCAGGACCATCCGTTCAATGCTGTCAATGTCTTGAACCCGTTCCAAATCGCGCAGGTCCTCCCTGACCAGGCGGGTGCGATAATCACGGCTCCACCTCTTTGTCTCCTTTTCCGAAGCCAGTAAAAAGGGTTCCGGGAACCCGCCATAATGTAAAAGATCCATGACTGTGGAAGGGGCGGGATTTTTAAGTTCTGGAACGGTTATTGGGAAAAGACGATAGAAATAATAGCGTCCCTGAAGGGAATCTCCCCTTCTTCTGTAATAGTCCAGCCTGGCGCTACCAGTAACCAGAATCTGAAGCTCATCGCCCCGCTTGTCAAAAAGCCCCTTTACAACCTGACGCCAGCGTTTGTATTTATGGATCTCATCCAGCACAAGACAGCCAGGACCGGTTGGGAACCTTTCTTGTAAAATGTTTTCTCTGTCCTTTGAATCATCCCAGTTCAGATAACGCCTTTTCTGGTCGGCACCGGAAAGGGCACATAGGTGTTTAGCCAGAGTCGTCTTGCCGGTCTGCCTGGGTCCGCCGACAAACACCATCTTTCTGGTTAAATCCTTCACCACGAAGGGTTCAATATATCGTTCTAAATATTCAGTCATTTTTATCTATATCTCAAAAAACTCGCGAGTTTTTTTCGATTCTTCTAAAATTACACGCTTTTTAAAATGTTTCAAGCGATTTCCGATCCACGGGTCTTCAAAATCTATTCTGACAGTATGCTTGAAGAAAGAGCGGAATCAATCTTACGGCAATATCAAGATCAAGATTTCAGTTACACGGATGCGGTGAGCTTTCGGCCTTTGACTTTTCAGCATGCTTTTTAATATATGAATTACCAGGGGCCAGCATGATTGCCAGGTTAAACTCGTCAACAGGGCGGATGGAAGGGTAATGGCTTATCGGACCGACTGTGGTCTCAGGATAGTAGCGCACCAACTGTTCGACTATCCACCCAAGGTTGAAATGGTACCAGGCATTGGCCGGCTGAAGGATTACTGCTTGGAAATATGAGTCAAGGGCCATCAGTCCATTACTAAAAGCATCTTTCCCAGGTTCAAAGTCCCATTTGCCATTGACATACTTCCAGTTTCCCTCCTTGCAGCATTTACTCATGGCCTTGGCATAGTAGCGCCCCAGTTCGTAGTGACAGGCGGCGTCTGACGGGTCGCAGTCAATGGATTTTATCAGGTCCTGCGGTATCATCTGGCCGGTTGAGCGTTTGTATAGCTTGAAGTATTTTTCTCCCTGGTATGCACTGACCACGGTAACGGCAAGACCTGCCAGAAGAATAAACATCATGGGATACACTGCCAATTTCATCCTGGGATGGAGTGAAATGTTTCGTACGGGAATGGAGGAATGAACAACAACCACTGTAAGGCCGAGGATTATGAAAAAGAGCATAGCGTTTGCCGGGATATGGAAGTTAAAGGTTACCATGTTTTGGAGCAATATAAACACCGCCCCGGTCACTCCCCCGAGGGTTATGCCTGTTACAAAGGGATCTCTCCTTCTGTGCCATAGCAGAAGCGTCTTTATGAGCAGAAATACGATTCCTCCAAAAAATAGAATGGCCCCGGGCCACCCTGTATCTGCCAGCATTTCCATGTAATCATTATGCGCATGAGTAAAAACACCCCGCAATTTCAGGGTGGTATATTTTGGGTAAATGTGCTGGAAATTCCCCAGCCCGACACCAAAGAAAGGGAAATCCCTTGCAATATCAAGCGTATCCTTGGAGACAACGGTCCTTGTGTCAGAAGTGAAACGTATATCCGCAAGGGTTGAGAGCTCTTTTAAGACCGGATCTATTCCTATCCAGATGAGCATAGCAAAAATCAATCCCAGGATGACCGCGCCTATCTTCCTTTTTTTCCTTTGAGACCTTTTTATTCCAAGGATGGTGAAAAAGAAGACCATGGAGAACAGAAAACATAGGATGCCTCCCCTGGAGAGAGAAAAAATCAGGGACAATCCCATTATCACGATTAAAAAGATGAGCAGGCTGTTTTTTGAAAGGTAAGACTCAATGACAGAGAGGCGGTGACGCCAACTGCCGGCAGGAATAAATGAATGCTTAAGTAAGTGAGCAATTAAGAGGCCGATACCCAGAGGGATTACCATCCCCATGTAGCCGGCAAAGTGGTTGGGATTTACATAGGGACCGAAATAGTTGCCGATCTTGTATTTTGACAGCCAAAACCAATAGATTTTGTTGGTTCCGCTTAACATCTGCAGGATTCCCAGAAAGGCTACAATGGTCCCAGTTATTATAATGGCAAGAACAAGCCGTCGCATCTGGTCTCTGGACTTTATGTTATTGATTATTAGAAAGAAAACAGCAACATAGGCAAGAACCTTGAGAAGTTCGTCCCTGGTAGCATGAGAGTAGATAGAGAGCGGTCTGTTGGCGCTGATTTTATCTGATGCGTTAAGATCTGCCTCCTGCATCCCGTATCCGGGTACGGTTTGAATATAAAGATCGTAGGTATTGGGCGAGATGTGTTCGATCACTGACGGGGATAACGGAACCATCTGGAAAAGGACCAGCAGGAAAAAAAGGCAGAGGGGAAGGTTTAAGGACGTTTTAACTAATAAAAGCCGAAAACCGGGGAAAGAGCGGTTTAAATATATGAGCTTCAGCAACCATACGAGCAGAAGAAAGAGGACAGTAAGCTCCATCACCGTATAGGCCCAGACATGCACCGTGCCAAAGGCAAGGGGGGTGAAGACAATGAGGAAGATAATGCCGCATTCGATGACTATGTTACAGATTGATAGGGGCATTTTACGGAACGTTGAAATTGGAAATTGGAAATTGGAAATTGGAAATTTGGCCTTCATGCTTTTGTACTGTTTCAGATGATCGTATTATCTGATAGCCCACGGTGTTCTGAACCTTTTTGTTCCACTTACCTAAAGTTCTAATTTCCAATTTCAAGTTTCGAGCCGTGAACGGCTATAACTTCTTTTCCCTCAATAACAGCCTGCGGGGTATCCTGCACCATCTTTTCCGCTCTGTCTATTCCTATTATTTTTGCCGTTTCTTCCACTGCACGGGAGAGAATGGGCGGCCTCCCGTCTCTGGAGTGCGCATCAGAGGCAATGATATGGACCAGGTCGGATGTGATCATCTTCCTGGTAATTTTCTGTATTTCCCAGTTGAATTCCCCGGTTATACTCATGGCAGTCACCTGTGATAAAACACCTGCCTTGATAAATTCAAAAAGGAGCCTCTTATTTCTCATGATCGTCAAATTCCT
>WTCF01000215.1 GCA_013138705.1 Deltaproteobacteria bacterium | reverse complement strand
CTCTGAATTTGCTGCAGGCTCCCAGGGATAATTTGCTGCTGAATTGGAAAGGATGCCTGAAAGGAGACACGCTGGACAAAATCCTGGAAGAGAACAAAATATTGTCAGGCTATATAAAGGGCTCATGTAACCTGAGTTATTTTCTGGAAGATCCGAGTTCTGTCCGACTTAAGGGCTCTGTAGAGGCATCTGGACTAAACTGGCACTGGGGAGTTGCAGAGCCGATAGCTGTCAAATATGCCAATTTGGCAGGTCATAACTCATGGACAGACATAGAGGAACTCTCTTTGGAAATAAATGACGAATTAGTAATGTCTAAAGGACGGGCCTCATTCTCAAAGCATAATATTGATCTGGACCTGGATCTGAAATCCGATTCCCTTTCCTGGAAAAATCTCTCCCGACTCATTGACACATACAAAGAAAAACATCGTTCCCCCGACCGTGCACCTACTCCCAAATCACCAAATTCCCCCCTTTCTCTTACAGGCAGAATCAACTTCGAGCTGGATAGCTTTAAATACACAAGCATAAAAAAAGCGGCCTTCCCCGATAAAGACCAAAAAGTCACCGACTATGTCTGGCAACCCCTCACAGGTCAGGTGAAACTCTTACCTCAGGGGAAAACAGCCGTCTCTGTATCCTCCGGAACAATCTGCGGCCTCAATACCACCGGCACTTGGCGTTCAGGACCCGGCCCTGACCTGACCAATCTGGTCATTTCTACAGGTCATGATGAAAAGTTACTTTTCCAAGACGTGCTTTTATGCTTCGGCCATGACCAAGATATATTAGAGGGTCCATTTGTCTTTAATGCAAACATTGAAGGAACACTTGGCAACTGGCAACGGGGCACTGTTGAACTCCGATCCTCCAACGGCATAATCAGACGCATGACATTGCTTTCCAAGATATTCAGCGTTCTTAACGTTATAGACCTTTTTTCCAAAAATGGACTCCCGGATCTCCTTACTGAAGGCTTTCCTTTTTCACAAATGGATATTAAGGGCATCATAAAGGACAACAATCTGATTATTGATCATGCTATAATCAAAGGAAAAGGGTTAAACCTCTTTGGTAGAGGGAAAATTGATTTGGACGACATGGATGCAGACATGATTGTACTGGTAGCTCCATTGAAGACCATAGACACTATAGTCTCAAAGGTACCTTTGCTGGGGAAGGCCATAGGAGGAAAGGACGCGACAATCGTAGCATTTCCGGTAAAAATCAAGGGACAGATAAAAGACCCGGAGGTCACGGTCCTTTCACCTGATGCAGTAGGCGGAGCCATAATAGACCTGGTCAAGAACACATTAATGCTGCCGTTTCGTATATTGAGCCCAATTTTTCCATAAGGAGCCACTTGCAGAAAGAAGCGCGTTATATCCACGTCTATACCGGGGACGGAAAGGGAAAGACTACTGCCGCTCTTGGGCTGGTCCTCCGGGCAGTTGGAGCCGGCTGGATGGTATTGTTCACCCAGTTTCTGAAACATGGCGAATTCAGTGAGATAAAGGCCCTTAAAAAACTTGGAGACCAAGTCACCATTCGTCAGTACGGCTCAGGCAGATTTACTAAAGGAAGACCCTCAGAGAAAGAGATGGAAATGGCCCGGACCGGCCTTAGTGAAATAATGCAGGTCATGGAAGAAGGAAAATATGATCTGATCGTACTTGATGAAATAAACGTGGCTGTTCACTTCGGGCTCATCCCGTTGGAAGGCATAATAAGCCTTTTGGAAAAACGGCCTCAAGATGTAGAACTTGTGCTTACCGGGAAATGGGCGCCTAAAGAAATAATGGAGCGAGCCGATCTGGTAACAGAAGCGCGAATGATAAAGCATTATTTCAGCAAGGGAGTGAGGGCAAGGGAAGGGATAGAAAAATGAGGGCCGAAAATGGCGGAGAAGAGGTAGTGACAGGTCTTCTTGTCAGGGCGATAGACCGATCCGGGGATGAGATTGAGGCCAGGAGTATGGAAATCATCGCTCGGGAACTGGGGCCCACCACTTTCAATGACCAGGAACTCCCTGTGGTTTACAGGATCATCCACGCCACGGCTGATTTTGATTTTGCTGAAAATGTCAGGTTTCATCCTGCCTCAATAAAAAATGGGATAAAGGCCTTACTGGCAGGCAGATCCATACTCGTGGATGTTGGAATGGTAGCTGCCGGTATAAGTCCCGGCATCATAAAATCCTTAGGCGTAAAAGTGGTGGTTCCTATTAAGACCAAGGAGTGCATAGAGATGGCAAAAGACCTTGGTTGTACCAAAGCCCAGGCTGCCATGACCCTTGGGGTGCGGAATGATGTGGGGATTGTGGTAATCGGCAATGCCCCCACTGCCCTCTTGCGGATTTTAGAACTGGTATCCTCCGGACAGTTCAGGCCGGATCTAATAATCGGCGTACCTGTAGGATTTGTAAACGCCGCTGAGTCCAAGGAATTTCTGTTGAAGCAAGATGTTCCCTACATTACGGCCCTGGGGCGAAAGGGTGGCAGTGCTGTGGCAATAGCAATAGTCAATGCCTTGCTCCGCATGGCAGTGTAGAAATAATTTGCGTTGGAAACCGCTTGGAAGTAATTATACACCGGCAGCCAGGGAATATGTAGTGAAATTAGAAATTAGAAACTTGAAATTAGAGCTGATTAATCCAGCTTTTATCCAATTTCCAATTTCCAATTTCCAGTTTCGGCATCCAGCATTCGATTCTATAATGCACCCTTTTTGGGAATAAGTGTAAACCGGCGAATGAAGGATGCCCTTTATCTGAATAGGATTTTATAAACATGAAAACAAAGTTTATTTTTATCACAGGAGGTGTTCTCTCATCTCTGGGGAAAGGCCTGGCAGCAGCTTCTATAGGAGCTTTGCTCGAAGCCAGGGGGCTTCGGATCACCATCCAGAAGCTGGACCCATACATAAACGTGGATCCAGGCACCATGAACCCTTTCCAGCACGGTGAGGTGTTCGTGACAGACGATGGTGCTGAAACAGACCTGGATCTTGGGCATTACGAGCGTTACACCCATGCAAAGCTGGGACAGAGGCACAACTACACTTCAGGACGTATTTATTATAGTGTTATCACAAAGGAACGAAGGGGAGACTATCTTGGAGGTACGGTCCAGGTCATCCCTCACATAACTGACGAGATCAAACAGGCGATTCTCCAATTAAATAGTGAGGCAGATATAGCCATTATAGAAATAGGAGGTACAGTAGGGGACATCGAAGGCCTGCCGTTTCTGGAGGCTATCAGACAGTTAAGGAGCGACCTGGGTACTGAAAATACCCTATATATCCATTTGACCTATGTGCCCTATATCCAGGCAGCAGGTGAACTTAAAACAAAACCAACACAACACAGCGTAAAAGAACTGTTATCCATAGGAATTCAGCCGGATATCCTGCTCTGCCGCACCCAGATGGATCTTTCACCGGACATTAAGTCCAAGATATCATTATTCTGCAACGTAGAAGAAGACCGGGTTATTGCAGCTAAAGACGTAAAGTGCATCTATGAAGTGCCGATACGATTTCACGAGCAAGGGCTGGACGAACGAATCATCGAATCCCTTAACATGTGGACAAGGGCACCTGTGCTTACCGAGTGGGAGGACCTTATTGCCAAGATTAAGGAACCACAGCACAAAG
>WTCF01000036.1 GCA_013138705.1 Deltaproteobacteria bacterium | reverse complement strand
CTCTTTTAGCTATTTTAGAGTAAGAGTCAACTTTTATAGGATTATAAAATCCTCGTGGTAATTTTGGACTTTTCTTTAGTTTGTATTTATTTACAAGCGATTCATAAAATCCAAGCAACTCTTTTTTGCCTGCTCAGGCAATTCTTTTATATCAAGTTTTTCCTGCTCTACTTGTTGCATTATAACCTCCTATAATGGGACGTAATGGACGATAGCCTTAAGTCTTTTTTTGTTTACCTGAAGGGATTTTCCACCATTATCCCATTATACATCTGACCGTCGTTGAGATCTTCTGATATGAGCTTGTGGCATCCTGTACGTTCCGCAGCTGCTACGATGAGCGAATCCCAGTACGAAATCCCGTAAATCTTGTGTGTCTCAAACAAAAAACTCCCCGAGAACCTGTGCTGACAATACGGCACTCTCTTGCGCGATCCCAGACCTCAGGATGGACTGGGCCTTGGCCATCTTTTCTGGCTCATGTCTGTCATAGGCATAGACAATGATATTAGAGTCGACGAATACCTTATCGCTCATGAAGCTCCTCCCTGCTCCAATCTCTCTTTCCCATATCCCGACTGAACTCCTCAAAAGAGGTCTCAAGTCGCCTCACGGCCTGCATCCTTTGGGCTGCGCCACGTGTAGCTACAGAGGTTAGGAAGTCCCTGACCATCTGGGTCAGTGTCGTGTTCTTATCAATGGCAATCTTTCGGACCTTCCTGATGACCTCATCATCGACACTCAGCGTAATATTGGACATTTTTTTCTTCCTCTCACAATCTCACTCATAAAAATGGTAACCCTATTTAGTGTCTGAACGAAAAGGCCGTTCAGACACAATTTTGAATTCTAAATTTTAAATCTTGAATTTAAAAAAGGAAATAACCTTAATATGTTAATTGTCCATGACCTAAATTGAGAAAATAAAATTTGGGGTTTCCGTTCAGACACTATTTACGTTCACCCTTATTATGGTTTATTGCCGGAATGACTGTCAAGACTTTTTTCTTTATGGCTCTTGATGGATTCTAGGTTGATTCTTGAAAAGGAAAAACATCGAGTGGGTTTTGCATAATTCATTAAAATTCAACAGGTCCAATATGTCCTATTCCTTTCGTCCTTTCGTGATAATTCTTTTCTGTAGGCGTTCACAGGTTCAGGGTTACCTTTCTTCCGTTGACCTTGCGAGTTAGGTCTTGGGCCAACTGCCATGCCCCAATATCCTCAAATTTAGGAGGGGATAACATATGCTCTCCTCGTTTTATTCTCATGCCTTCTCCATTCAGAACTCACGAATCAACGGTTCAGATTTTCGTTAAACTCTGAACCTTTGAACCCGTGAACGGTTACTTTTCTTTTTCGTGTATTGCACAATCTGACGTGTAACCGCACAGGTCGAAAAAATTCTATTGACTTTCTGTTTTTAACGGGTCATTATGACCACAACTATCGTAAAAATGAGGATGCTTATGAACCCGCAAACTATTGGTATTGCCGATGCTAAAAAGCACTTTTCTGATCTCTTGTGCCAGGTAGCGTATGAAAAAAAACAAATCATCATTACCAAGCGAGGAAAGTCTATGGCCCTATTAGTGCCAATAGATGTAGATATAAATGATAAACACTTGGCCCAGGCTAAAGGATGGCTGAAAGAAGACGATCCCTTTTTTAAAACTATAGAAAATATTGTGCAGAGCCGTATCAGGCATCCTTCGAGGCTGTTGACAAATATGAAGTTGAAGTGATGTACCTTCTTGATACAAATATACTTAGTGAATTGGTTAAGAAGCAGCCCAATCGTAATTTGCTTCAATATTTGCAGTCGAATCCATCACAATTATTGTTTACATCGTGTATCTGCGTGATGGAGTTACGCTTCGGGAGTGCCCTGCGTGATGATTTTGAAAGCTTTTGGTTAAATATCGAGAAAGAAATTATTTCCAGGGTCAATGTAATACCTCTTGGCCCTGAAGAGGTATTAATAGCAGGAGATATATTGGCCGACCTTCAGAAAAAAGGCAGGCCTATCGGTATCGAAGATGTGCTTATCGCCTCTACTGCTTTAAGTCATAAATTCACAGTGATCACAGCAAATATTCGTCATTTTTCCAAGATAAACAGACTTAAAGTCGAAAACTGGATAGCATGATAGCATTGATTGGTGATTAGAGAATCGCGTAATTGACTATCTTGAATAATTGCAATAAGGGGATGCCAAAGTAGTGACATGGAGGGAAAGATGCCATATAATGTACCCCAAATTCTGGACAGATGATCTAACCGAGCCATGCGATAACCGAGCCATCCACACTTTATTGTTTACTTACTGTCACATCAAATAGATGGAGCGAAGCGATACCTTAATTAGGCACTTTAAACTTTAGTTCACTTTAGGCACTGTTCCGGCTTATCCGGGTTAGGAAAGTATTAGTCATTACCAAACAGCACTCGGGAAAACATGAACGAATTCGCTTAATCCCGGCACCCATTTTTTTGCTGCAGTTGTAGTTCCGGAATTGCCGGATCGCTGATCATTATCCCGGACTCTCCACCAGGTCTACCGAAACCAGTCTTGACACTCCTTTATCCTCCATAGTAACTCCATAAAGGACATCAGCAATCTCCATCACCTTCTGGTTATGAGTAACAAGCACTACCTGGGACTGCTCTGATATCTTTTTTATGAACCGGTTAAACCGTACGGTATTGGCTTCATCAAGTGCGGCATCTACTTCATCCAGCAGGCAGAAAGGGCCGGGCTTTATGAAATAGATGGCAAGAATCAGGGCCATTGCAGCCAATGTCTTCTCCCCTCCTGAAAGGAGATTCAGGTACTGGATTCTCTTTCCGGGAAGCTGTATCAAGTAGTCTATCCCAGAATCCAGTATATCGTCAGATGAGGTCAAACCCAGTTTAGCCGTCCCTCCTTCAAAGAGTAAATGGAAGACCCTGGAAAGGCTCTCGTTTACTGAGTCCAGGGCCTCTTTAAACCGGGTCCTGCAGGTACGATTGATTCTGCCTATGGCCTGTTCGAGGTCTTCGATTGAGCTGATAAGGTCGTCTTTCTGGGAATTAAGATAGTTCCATCTGTCCTCAAGCTCCTTGTATTCTTCAACAGCGGCAAGGTTCACAGACCCAAGGCGATCTACTTTGCGGGTTATATCACTGATCCGCTCCTTTGCCTCATCAGGAGAAAACGGAGAAATGCGCCATTTATCACAGAATTCTTCTATGCCGGCCCGGTGGCGATCCATGGCTGTTTTTTTCAGATATACAAGGCCCTGTTCCACTTCGGAAAGGACAAGTTCATTTTGATGAACCCGCTCTTCAATAGCCCTGAGCCGGGCCTGCAAATCATTGACCTTGCCTTGCAATCCGGCAACAGCCTGCCGGGTGTGATCGTATTTTGTTTCTGCCTCTTCCAGATGCCTTTTTTCAATCAGGACCTTGTTCTGCTTGGTCTCAACCTTCAGCCGCACATCTTTAAGAAACCCGGCCCTGTTCTCAAGTTGGACTGCCAGGTTTTGCTTTTCTACCAGCATCGTTTCCAGATCCCGGACTATCTGGTCCTTTCGATCAGCAAGCCTTCCAAGCTCTTGTTCCCTTTCCTGAAGCTGGGTCTGAATGCGGGCCATTTTTATTCTATATTCCTCAAGGGCCTTTCTCCTGCGGGAAAGCACCTGTTCCTGCTGTCTCAAGGCATCCTCACGGCCCTTTATCTGCCCCTCAGCTTCAATCCTGGCTGAAACGGCAACTTCAACAGCTTCTTCCAACCCTTCAAGGGACACCTCTACATCAAGTATTTCCTCTTCGGCCTCTTCAATCTCCAAATCTATGCGTTGTGACCTCTCTTTTTGAGCTTCAATTTCCATGAGTAAACTATCTACTTCCTGTTTATGACCAGCCAGGTCTTCAAAAATCCGGCTCTTTTTCTCATTAACTTCCTTGAGTTTGGTCTCAGCCTTTAAGAGTTCTTTGCTTATCTCATCTTCCTCACTACGGATCTGCATGTAAGATTCATGAAGTTCCTTTTCACGTACAGTTAATGTGGAAACCTCAGCCTTTCTTGCAAGTATCCCTGAAGATGCCTGGTCTTTGTCCCCAAAGACCAGTTCACCCCATGGAGTGAGGATCTCACCATCCAGGGTGATGTAAAAAAGGCCTTTATTGTCAGTATCGCGTATATTAAAAGCAGTCTTCAAATCCGGCGCCACCTTCCAATGGATCAGGATATCGGCCACGACCTTGTCAACAGGATGTCCGGCACTGACAAACTCAAGAAGGGTGCCATCCTTTTTTTCTTCCAGATTACAGCGGTCCTTGCCGGGTATAATCAGACTTGCTCTTCCCGCCGGCTGATCCTTAAGAAAGGACATGGCCCTATCACATGCCTCCATGTCAGGGACTATCAAAGCCTGAATTCCGTGTCCGAGGGCTATCTCTACTAAATGTTCCCAGCCCGGCTCTACTTCCAGAAAATCAGCAAGTACCCCCAATGTGGAAACATCGGAGCTGAGCAATTTGTTAGTGGCACTGCTGAAGCCCTCACCCGATGCATCAATAGTCTTCAGTGCATTAAGCCTAGCTCTGCATGATGCCAGTTCCGAGTCTGCTTTATGCCTTTTTTCCACAGTGGCTGAAATACGGCTTCTCAGATTAGAAACAACACCTTCAATGCCTTTTTCATCATGAGACAAGGAATCCAATTCAGTCCGGGTTTCCTCTACCTTCTTCTCATGTCTTTTTAGATCACCTTGCAGACCCTTTACGTGCTCTGATATACCCTGCAGCTCATTCCGCCTCTGGTCCAGACGGCGCCTGAGTCTATCCTCCCGGTCTCTCAAGCCATTGCGCTTACTGTCCAGCCTCGCGTGCATGGCTGCCGCATCTACGAGCTGCACCTTTACTGCCTCAAGAGACTCCCTCACCTGGTCCCTGGCTGCTTTTGATTCCTCTATCCATTTTTCCCGGTCGGATATCTCAACCAGGTATGATGACTCCTCTGTCTTGAGGGCCTTGATATCTTTCTGAAGCCCTTCACGGCTGCGTTCTATCAATGCCCCTTTTTCCTCAAACTCCGCCAAGGTCTTCTCGGCGGATTGCAGCCTGTTTTCTTCCTTAATTAAGGACTTTTCATGCTGCGAGGCCTCTTCCCTGAGCCCCTGAAGGCTGTCTTCCGCATCAGTCAGGCCCTTACGAATCGCAGCTAAAACCTCTTCTGCCTCAAGGACTTCCAGTTCGAGCCTTTCCCGATCCGCGACATTTTTAGAAAGCTCTGCCTGTACACCGGACAGGTCGGCAGAGAGAGAATCTTTCTCTTTTTCCAGATCCGTCCTTCGTCCTAACTCGGCAAACCACACATGGGCGAGGAGTGCCTGATCCAGTCGGTCCTGCTCTCTCCGCAGCTTCAGGTAGCGCTCGGTCCTCTTTGCCTGTCTGGAGAAGAATTTGCGTTGACGTCCCACCTCGACCAGAAGGTCATCCAGCCTCTCAAGGTTTTGTTTTGTCTGAGCCATGCGGCGCTCGGCCTCAATGCGCTTGGCCCTGAACCTGGAAATACCCGCCACCTCCTCAATCAAGAGACGACGATCTCCCGGTACCATGTCTATAAAAGCACTAACCTGACCCTGGTCTAAAATGGAGTAAGCCCTGGCACCAGCTCCTGTATCCATAAAGAGGTAGTGGATGTCCTTCAGCCTGCAACTCTTGCCGTTAATACGATATTCAGTGTCCCCTGATCTATGGATGCGACGCATTATTTCGATCTCAGGGGTATTTTCATACCC